>MNIY01000197.1 GCA_001919995.1 Ktedonobacter sp. 13_1_20CM_4_53_11 | reverse complement strand
TTTGGAATTTATAGAGAGGTACGCTAAACTCTCCTAATGTATTCATATGACCTGTTATAGACCTCAAATCCCACCGACTCGTATAACCTCCTGGAAGCCTCATTGCCGCTGACCGAGCACACTATAGCCGTCCGCATTCCCGCTACCCTCAGCCGCCGCAGACCTTCCAGCATCACAGCTTTACCCAGCCCCTTCCCTCTGAAAGCGGAGCGCGTCCCCACCGGTTCAAATTCGCCAATCTTGCTCACCGGATCGAGCCAGCAGATACAATACGAGGCAAAAGTTCCATCGGCTGTCAGCGCGACGAGGTCGAGTTCTGGTGTGTATCCCGGCACAATTCTCATACGTCGATAGGCTTCAAGCGTTACTTTTGAAGGATGCCACACCTCTCTGTGCAGTTCGACGCGTTGCCCGAACTCATCTTCTCCCGCGACATGGCGAACCAGCTGCCCCTCGGGCAGCACTGCCTGTGGAATAGGCTGGTCAAGATCCCTGCGCATATGTAATGTGTGAAATTCTCCGCGCTGATATCCCTGGCTGTATAACAGGTTTTTGAGCGGCAGGTCATCTTTAAACGCATAGAAGGAGGGAGTATTGCCATCAGCCAATGCTGCTCGCTGGTGCTCCTCTCCCCAGGCTAGCATCTGCTCCAGGAGGTCATTCGCAGCGCCACTATCTATCGAAGGAGATACCTGTAAGACGACTTCATTCGAGTTTATCCAGGCAAAACCAAGCAGGTCGCCCTGCTCGTTTTCCCAGAGCCGTACACTCTTGCGCGAATCAAAGATCGTGTTTTTATAGATACCCCATAGCAGGTCTCCCACGTGCCAGTAGCTTCGCCGCATATCTTCCCGCATTATGGAGGAGACGAACGCTTTGAGCGCTTGGAGGGCATTCTCGTTACTGAATGGATGTGATTGTATCGTCAAACCTCTATCTCCATCCTTAACAGCGCAGACGACAACGACTTCCCCAGGGCATCGCTTCTTAGTGATCGCGAGGCACCTCCATCCAGCGCCCCGTGCAGCACAAATTTGAGAGCGAGAACATTGGGGACCTCAAATCGCTCAACTTTTCCTGCGACAATCCCCTGGAAATGCTGCTTCACTCGCTCGGCGGTCACCTCTCTCGCCAGGAGATCGTATATCTGCCGGTCAGGAGCAAAGAGGCTCAGGTCGGCCTTGTCGCCCTTGTCGCCCGAACGAGCATGGGCGAGATGAACCAGTTGCTTTTTCATCACGCTTCCTCCACACTGACCCTGATATATTCCTCGATTATAGCACGCGGCGCCAGCGTGGGCCAGATACCGAGCAGCCCGCGCGGCTCCATCATACCGCCAGCGCCGCCGATGAAGGGAGGGCCGCTGAGCGCCAGCGGCGGGAACAAGCGTCCCAGCTTCGCCGCCTCTCGTTTGTCAGCGCAGCGCACGGCAATGCGTAGATAGACTTCGTTCAAATCATGGGCATGGCCAGGGTCGGCCAGTGGGCCGTGGATAGAGTTGTAACCGAGGTACTCTATCACTGTCTCCTCCGCCTTGAGGCCGATCTCTTGCATTTGCTGCTGGATAATCTCCGCGGCAGTCCGCGCCTTCGCAAGCGCGTCCGGCCATGCATATCCAAGCATCGCCTGCCCCATTACACCGTCTTCATAACCCGCCACGACCTTCAACGTGTCGGGGGCTGGTCGCCCTGTCGCGCCAGTCACGCGAACTTGATCGGGGCCAATCTCTTCCATGCGCAAGGTGGTCATATCTACATCGACATCCGGGGTCATATAGTGGCGAGGATCATGCACCTCGTATAACAATTGCTCGCGTAAGGTATCAAAATTGACGCGCCCACCAGTACCTGGCGCTTTAGAGATGACAGCCTCGCCGCTCTCCCACACTTCTGCGATGGGATAACCGATATGAGCCAGGTCAGGCATGGAACGCCAATCTCCGCCGAAGTTGCCGCCCGTTGCCTGCCCACTACATTCGAGCAGGTGGCCAACTACCATACCCTGCGCCAGCCTGTTCCAGTCATCCCAGCGCCAGCTCAGCTCGTGGATCATCGGCGCCAGGAAGAGCGCGGCATCGGCAACACGCCCCGTCAGCACGATATGCGCACCTCCATCCAGCGCCTCCACAAGCGGTCGCGCCCCCAGGTAGGCGCTGGCAAAAACTAAACGCTCGCGTATCGCAGCAATATCCTCCCCTGTATCCATGTGGGCGAGCGAGACGCCCGCTGCCTGTAGCTCATCCAGCCGCTCATGCACCGCATCCCCCAGCACAACCCCGACCTTGAGTTTCAGGCCAAACTTCTTGAGCGCGGTTAACAACACTTCTCTTGCTGCCATGGGATTCAGCCCACCAGCATTCAGGATAAATTTCACACCCCTTGGTATGGCTATAGGAAGTAGTTCGGATAGCATAGGAACGAGATCGCGCGTGTAGCCCAGGTTTGGATCGCGCTGGCGATCTTTCTGTAGGATGGCCAGCGTTAATTCCGCCAGGTGGTCGGAGGCCACGTACTGTACATTGCCCCGCTCGATACTCGCTTTGATCGGTCTCCAGGAGTCACCATAAAAGCCGAGGCCTCCGGCTATACGCACCGATTTCATAGATTACTCCCTTACTCCCCTGCTCTCCTGTATCCTCTATCTCATCCCAAACAGTTCCCTGGCGATCAGCAACTGGCGAATTTCGTTGGTGCCTGCGCCGATCTCACCCAATTTAGCATTGCGCCACATGCGCTCGACTTCGAAATCGGTCAGGTACCCCCAGCCGCCATGGATCTGCAGCGCCTCGTCCGCGGCCCGCATCGAGGCTCGCGCCGTGAACAGCAGCGCCGCCGCCGCCTCTTTACTGACTCGCTTTCCCTGCTGCGCCAACCACATACAGCGGTGCGCCATCAGCCGTGCCGCTTCAAGGTCGGTATACATGTCGGCGATCTTGGCCTGGATCAACTGGAAATTGGCTATCGGCTGACCAAACTGTTCGCGCTCCGTGGCATACTTCATCGACACTTCCAGGGCCGCCTCCAGGCCGCCAATGGCACTGACGGCAAAAAAGGCCCGTTCCAGGTCGAGACCGCTCATCACGACCTTGAATCCCTCGTTGACTTTGCCCAGCACATTCTCTTCCGGCACAAAGGCGTCTTCAAAAACCAGTTCGCCGGTGGGAGAGCCACGCATGCCGACCTTTTCCAGCTTGCGGGCGACATGATAGCCGGGCGTTTTTGTCTCGAAGATAAAGGCGGTGATGCCCCGGCTGCCGGCCTCCGGCTTTGTCTTGGCATAGACCACCAGCAGGTCAGCGATGGGACCGTTGGTAATGAACATCTTTGTGCCATTGAGCAGATAGCCGCCACTGGTAGCGCGCGCAGTCATCTGTATACCCATCGCATCAGAGCCAGCATTCGGCTCGGTGAGGCCTAAAGCCCCGATCATCTCTGTGCTGGCCAGCCTGGGCAGGTACCTCTGTTTTTGTTCCTCTGTGCCATTGCGCAATATATTATGCGCGCACAAATTTAAATGAGCCCCGAAGGACATAGCAATTGCCCCGTTCGCTCGCCCGATACCACGAGAGACCAGCGCAGCCATCAAGAAATCACCGTCGCTGCCGCCATACTCTTCAGGAATAGCAATCCCCGTATAGCCTTGATCTGCAAGGCGCTGCCACATCCAGCGGGGGAAATCGTCGCTGCGTTCTATCTCGGCGTTGTGCGGCCTGATTTCATCCCTGGCAAAAGCAAAAGCACTCTCGTAGGCGAGTTGATGCTCTTCTGGGAGTTCAAAGTCCATGACTCGTTGATCCTTTCTGGCGTTGCGAACAAAGGTCGATCTCATCGTCTGTCAGAGAAGACAATGGAGTTCGCGATAGGAGAGAAGCGCTCGCAGAGGAGAGACGCCACTTCTGCTCCAACTGATCTGATGGAAAGACAACCTGAACCGTGCTTCCTCATAATTATACACTATGAACAAGAAATACTGCGTGGCACGGTCGGCACAAGCGGCTGGTATCATCCTACGTAGAATTAGCTAGGAAGACGTGAAACCCTTCTCTCCTGGAAAACGTGATAATTTGGTAACCACCGCATAAGGGGAGCTTCTGTTTATTTTCCACTGATGAACCTTTTAGAAGGGGATCAACCGGTCCTTAAGTCTATTTTAGCGATGGAGAATGATGCCGGCAGGGAGAAATAAGCTGTGATATTATCAGAACATAATGCCATCGAGGAGGTTCGCGACCTTGTAGACGAGTACGAGCAGTTTCTTTCAGGGAAAGCCAGGGGAACAATGGAGGCCTATCTGCGCACGGTGCGTCACCTGATCGGGTGGGTAGCTCGGCTTCCTGGCAATGAGGGACAGTTTCAGCCTCCGCAGCTGACGCAGACGGCAGTTGAGAGGTACCTGGCACACTTAGAGCAGGAAGGGTTCAGTCTCAACCACCGGACGCGCGTAAAATCAACCATCAGCAATTTTGCCCAGTTTCTGATTGAGGAGAAAGGGCTGCTCCGACGCAACCCGACCCGCGGCATCGAGCTTCCCCCCTTGCCTCTGATCGCTCCTCACCCACTCTCGGGAGAGCAGCGTTCCATCCTGCGCTCATTGGTCGAGCAAGATGGAGATCCACGTGGGGCCGCCCTCTTCGCTCTGGGATATTGGGCGGGATGCCGGGTGAGCGAGGTCTCCTGGCTGCAGATGGTCCATACCCATGTGGGCCCAGAGGAGGGATGGCTCCATGTTGGCTATAAGGAGAGCAAGGGGCGTGATATCTATCTGCTGAACAAAGCTCGTAAGCCGCTCTATGCGTATTTGCAAGGCACTGGTGACACAGGGCGGACCTATGTACTTCTCTCGCAGCGCAGTGAGCGGTTGACGGAAGAAGCCATCCACTATTGGTTCCGCAAGCTCAAGACTCGGGCCACCAAGAGCCAGAGGGAATTGATCGAGGATCTGACCTTCCTTGACTTGCGACACGACTTCGCCCACCGGGCACGAGAGGCAGGGTGGTCACTTGCAGAAGTGGCCACCTACCTTGGGGATGTCCCAAATAATGGTGTGTCTGCTCTTCAAAGCACCGTGCGCTCTAATTAGCTCTGCCGGGAGCACATCAAACACAAGCTCGAAAACATCAAAGGGGAGACAGAATCTCGCACAAGTGAGCACCGTGCCCATGAAGTATGAGAAGGCTTGAACCGGTCTCCCCATTTCTCTCGTGCTCATGGGAAGCCGTGTTACCGACTTCCATGTAAAGTGCTAGGCAAGCGAAGCAAGCAACCGCTCCAGGTCGTCGAGCTGCAGGTGTGCCAGCAAGATTTGGGCTCTGACGTGGCTTATCATCTCAGGCGAAACGTTTCCACCTTTGTCAAGCGCCTCGGCGATCGAATTGGCAGCCATTGCCACCTGGTGACCTTGCCATTCCACATCGCTTCGGAAGCGTAGCAACTGCTGCAAAGCTGTCGCCTGCTCATCTGTGAGCTGCTGCTCTGGCAGCTCACCCTTCCTAACATGTTCGTTGATGTCCTCGGTGTTCGACATATGTTTCAATCCTCCCTTTTTCTAACGCGTAGTTTAGCTCAGATTGTGGATTGAACCCGATTTTGGGATCCATTGTCTACTACTCTTGGTATTTCGACCATGACTGAAAGATTGCCTCATAAACAATTACGTTGTATCCAACAAAACAGAGACATTTTAAAGTGAGCGAGCCTGATGCTTTTTAGAAGGCTCATCATGAGCTATAATGACACATAAATGTAAAGCTTTTTCATGTTATACTAACATCAACCGATTGAAGCACAGCAAGTAGGAAACGCCTCGACACCGGGAAGTAGAAAAGATAGTGACATGCTCAATACAACTTCTCTCAATGCAGTAAGCAGTTCCACATTCTCACAGCAATCCGTTAAGCCTCTTTATGATAGCTATTGCTTCTCCAATATCCCTCAAACCATCGAATTCCTGCTCACGGGTGAAGGACAGAGCGCGCTTCCGCTCGACGTATTTGGGGATCTGCCTACCAGGTATGACCGGGTCATCCTCTTCTTTGTCGATGCCTTTGGCTGGCGTTTTTTTGAGCGCTACGCGGAAAAATATGAGTTTCTCAAGATTATACTCAAGCATGGCGTTGTCTCAAAAATGACGTCGCAATTCCCTTCGACCACAGCCGTTCATGCCACCTGCATTCATACGGGCCTGGATGTCGGTCAAAGCGGTATTTACGAATGGCAATACTATGAACCCCTTGTCGATGATATTATTCTCCCCCTGCTCTTCTCCTATGCCAGGAACAAAAATCGCGACACCTTGAAGCGAGCCCCGTTCCCTCCCGAACAATATTTTCCTTCGCAGACACTCTATCAGAAACTCAAGTCAAAAGGCGTGGTTTCGTACGTTTTCCAGCACCAGGCGTACACTCCCTCAACATTTTCAGACTGTGTTTTTCAGGGAGCGCATGTCGTACCCTTCAGGTCTCCAGGAGAAGCACTCTCCAACCTCACGGATATTGTTCTGGCTCACAAGGCTCCTCCCTATTACTATTTTGTCTACTTTGACCGCATCGATACAATGTGTCACCTGTATGGACCAGCTTCAAAGCAATTTGAACAGGAAGTGGAGAACTTCTTGTTGCTCATGGAGCAAATGTTGTATCAAAAGATCCGTGGCAAGGTACCCAATACGCTGTTGTTAATGACCGCCGATCACGGGCATATCGAAGTCGATCCGCGAACAACAATTTACCTCAATCAACAGGCGGCCGGCGTCAGTCAATTCCTGCAAGTCAATCAAAGAGGGAAGCTCATGGTACCAGCAGGCTCAGCAAGAGATATGTTCTTGCATATCAAAGCGGGGTGTCTTGACGAGGCTGTGGCGTACCTGCGCAAGCGACTCGAGGGAAGAGCGGATATTTACAAAACAGAAGATTTACTTGCACGCCACTTTTTCGGTTTGCACGAGCCCTCACAGCAATTTCTGAACCGCGTGGGAAACGTGGTCGTCTTACCCTATCCAGGCGAAACTACCTGGTGGTATGAAGAGGGTATATTTGGTATGCACTTCTTCGGCCATCATGGGGGACTGACTCCCCAGGAGATGGAGATCCCTTTTGTAGCGTTACCTATCTGAAGAAATGTCACGCACGCAGCTTACCTCAGGGATCTCAGTGGCCACGGAAATGTGGAGTCAACCCCATAGCCCCTCCTCAAGGGCGACCGCAAGGGATCGCCCCTACTATACACGGGCTTGCCAAGGCGATTCGTTGTATAGTAGGGACGACCCTTGCGGTCGCCCTGGGGGGAGGTTATGGGGGATGATTCTTCTAAAGAATCATCGTTACTCGTAGCGCAGCACCTCCAACGGCCGGACTCGTGTTGAACCCCAGGCCACGATGGTCGAAGTTACCATTGCCAGCAGAGCGATACCTACAATCAGGCCGATAGCGATATACCAGCTCACTCCAAAGCCCGTTTTGAAGACGAACTGGCCCAATAAACTGGTGGCCAGGGTCACCAGCAGCATAGCCAGTAGTGCGCCAGTTCCGCCAACAACGCCGTTCTCGATGAGCACCTCTCCCAGGACCGTCCGGCTGGTGTAACCAACCGACTTCAGGATACCCAGTTCGCGCCTGCGTTCCAGCATTGCCAGCGCGACCGCATTGGCTATGATGATTACACCAGCCAGCAGCGATAGCGAGGCGATTGTGGTCAGCACCAACAATATATCTCCGATAAAAGTGTTGATGAAATCACCGATGTTGGCAAAATTGGCGACCGTTGCGTTAGGCGCCAGGTTGCCGATGGTCTGCAACGCTTTGCCAACTTTGCTAGAGTCAACCTTCATATAGAAGATGGAGGTAGGCTGGCCTGCAGGTGTCAGCGCCGTTACCGCTGCACGCGTCGCCAGGATAGGCCCAAAGTGCAGGTTAAACCCTGAAGTTTGATAGGTTCCTACCACGGTCACCGTTTTGATGCTCTTCCCGTCAATGCTCGCCAGTGTAATCATGCTCCCGACGTGAATATGGCCCTTGAGCGGGGCTAAGTTCAGCAGGTACGCGTTAATCAAGACGTTATTCGTCCCAGCGTCGCTGGCGTTCAGGTTGCGCCCGGCAAACGTCGTATTCCTGGTATCAGGCAGTTGACCATGCGCCACGTCATAGCCTTCAAGGCCGCCCAGGTAGAACAGCGTGCCACCACTTCCCAGGTCATTCGGACCACCTTGATCATTCCTGGGAATGAGCGCTGGAAAAGGTACGCCGTCGATAGCCACTGGAACGCTTGAGGCATACGTCCTGGCCTGCGTATTAGCGGTAGAGAGGCCAGGAACCGTTCCCAACTTCGATTGTAACCGGGTTGCCTCATTGCCTCTGGCAAGCGTTACCAGGTTGAACGTCAAATTATTCGCGATGGCGGCATTGATATTGTCGCGCAAATCCTGCCCCAGGACGAGAATCAGCCCGATGGTGAAAACTCCCACAAAAAGTGCCAGCAGCGTCGTTGTGGTGCGCGCCCGCTGCCGGCCGATATTGCGCAGCGCCAACTTGGTATTTGATTTCCAGGAGCGCGGCAGCAGCACGATGACGACACCCATCAACGAGACAACCAGCAGCAGACCACCAAATGTTGGCAACACGTGGAAGAGCAGGGCAGAGACGGCTACCCCCACGAAAACCAGCGCGAGGTAACCAATGCTGAAACGCTCAGGTACCGGCAACACGCTGATAACCAGCACGACAAGACTAAAGACGAGGCTCAGTAATGCCAGGAAGATGAACGCTCCATAGACCGCGCTGATGCCCCAGATGACATCGTTGAGGATAACAATCGCCAGGGCGCAGAACAACACCGAGAGCAGGAGTAACAGGCCAATCGTTAAGAAGATGCTCCCGACGCGATGCCCACCGGGTAACTCACGAATAACATTCAGCGGGCGAATATTGGCTGCCTGCACAATCGGCAACAGGCCAAAAATCAGCGCCGTCACCAGTCCGATCAGCACACCGCCACCAATGATGACAGGGTCAAGGGAGAAGGGAATGATGATCGGGAACACTTGCTGCACAAGGTTGCGTACAATGTAGCTCACGCCAATGGCAGCGCCCGCCCCGACTACTCCACCAACAAGACCGAGCAGACCAGCTTCTAAGCCAAAGAGCAGGTAGAGGTCAAAGCGCCGGTAACCGGTGGTCTTGAGCATAGCGATCTCAACCCTGCGACGAGAGAGTAAGACCTGCATCGTGTTGACAATGCCGACACCACCTATCAGCAGCGCCAGCAGACCCGCGATTTCAAGGAACTTCTTGATATAATCGACCTGCGCCTGGTTATTTTTAAGTGCCTGGTCAGCAGTGACGGTATTGGCAATAGGGAACCGATCCGCAATGGCTTTAGCCGCCTGGTCCGTGTGGGCCTTATCGGCTGTCGACACATAAACTGAATCGTACAGGAGCGGCAATTTGGGGTCAGCAGCCTGGTAATCAGCATGCGAAATGAGCATGAAATCATTCGATTGCGCAAAGACTCCTACATTCTTCACAATACCGACAATCTTGACGTGCAGCATAACCGCGCCAGTACCGGTGCTGGTACTAGCGTGTACAGTCAAGGTGTCGCCCACCTTTTTGTTATATTGATCAATCAGGTTCTGATCTACGACGACCTGGTTATTTTTTAGCAGGCCCGCAATGGTGCCATCCGTGGGCGTCTTAAATGATGGTGGCGTCACAACCGGGAAGGTGCCTGGATCAACCGACTCCAGCGTAAAAGACTCCGTGCTTGCCGACGCCAGGCTGGTCGAAGCACTCCCACTGATGGTAGGCGTATACGCTGTAATAGTGCCTTTGTTTTTGAGGTTATCGAAGAAGGTCAGGTCACTCGGTTTCAAGGGGGTTTGCGATGTAACTGCGATATCCCCGCCGTTCGCTTCGCGGATGTTGTTGGTGAAGGCGCCATTGATCATCTGCCCCACTAACTGCAAGGACACGATAGCCATGACACCCACGGCAACACAGAATACCGCCAGAATGGAACGTTGGCCCCCGCGCAGCAGCGAGCGCGTGGTGTAATTGAAGTACATTGAGGCTTTCATTGGGCAATCATCCCCCCAATTATATCGATACCAGCAATTAACCCGTCCACAAGGCGAATAGAGCGGTCGGCATGTGAGGCAACTACCGGGTCGTGTGTCGCGATAATAAAGGTTTTCCCTGTTTGTTCGCGCAAGTACGCAATCAAATTGAGGACGTTCTCACCATTCTTGGCATCCAGGTTGCCCGTCGGCTCGTCAGCGATCACGAAGGCTGGATCTGTTGCCAGCGACCGGGCAATAGCAACACGCTGCTGCTCACCACCCGAGAGTTGGTTTGGACGATGCCCGAGGCGATGTGAAAGACCCACCAGGTCCAGCAGTTCTTTCGCGCGCGCGGATGGGGCACCTTTATGCTTACCTACGTAGAGCGGAACCTCGACATTTTCCTGCGCCGTCAAGGTCGGGATCAAATTGAAGGCCTGGAAGACCATGCCAATCTTGTTATTGCGCACTACGGCCAGTTTTCCCTCGCTCATCCGCGTGATATCGACGCCATCGATCAATACCTGGCCACTGGTGGGGTTATCCAGGCCGGCGATGATACCCAGCAGCGTACTTTTACCCGAACCAGATGGCCCGACAATGGAGACGAATTCTCCACTCATGATCTGAAAACTGATACCTTTGAGAATTTCGATCTTTTCACGTCCTAATGGCAGGCTTTTGGTAATATCGCGTACATCCATAACAACTTTATCGTTCGACTGATTTACAAGCATAGATCCCTGTGTGTCATTAAAGGTCTTTATCTCATCCATTGATATTGTTGCTCCTTCTTCCTCTTTAGTCATACCAATCTGAAAACCATCATGAAATTTGTTTGACCATTTAAAGGCGACGTCCCGTCCCTCTATAACAGGAACGTTGGAGATGCCAAATTCTCCAAAGGCGCCGCTCTTTTTTTTATCGCAGAAACCTTGAATCCCTTCTTTACGCATGTAGCTACGATCTTAGGCAGCAAAAGTTCTACAATTGAGCCGCTTTCATAAAATGTGCGATCTCATCAGTAAACTCCTATCCCCAAAGGATATAGCTCTTTGTTATATCTCTTCAGCATGTATAACATATTGTTATTTTGTTGTCAAGCCCATGAACAGCTCACTTTCTCATACCACAGAGAAAGTGAGAAAGTGTTGCCGGAAAAGGCCCCTGAGAAGCCCAACATCTGCTACCATTCTAATGGTAAGACATTGTCCCTGGGGTAAGGTCAAGGGATTTCACCACGAAAAATAGTCTTGAAAAGTAAACAATGGGATATGCAAGCAGAAACAACTATGCTATACTGCACAGAAATCAATGCACGATAGGGCGTTTGTGCCCTGCATCATAAGAAGCTTGCAATCGTCTGTTAAGAGAGTCTCTATCTTCGATAGAATACAGTAAGGATATACATCTATGCGTCGAGGAACACTTTTTCTCCTCCTGATTATTGTTTTGATGGCCGTGGGCGCGGCCTTCGTGGATTTCTGGCCAAACTCCACGACTGGCAAGACGTGGCACGGTATCAATAATCCATATAGCATCAAGCTGGGGCTTGACCTGCAAGGCGGCGTAAGCGTCCTGCTGGTACCCGATCCCGCGAAGCATTACACCAAAGCGGAGGTCGACAGCGCGATAAGCTCCACTGTGCAGCAAATTACGAAGCGTGTCAATGGTGGCCTTGGCGTGAATGAGCCGAATATCCGTACGCTGACCGACAGCAAGGGCAACCAGAGTATCGCCCTTGAACTCCCCGGCTTAAACAGTGGTAACCAGGATCAGCAAATCAGGACCATCCTGAGACCTGGAAACCTGGAATTCTGGGATACCGGCCAGACTCCCCTGGCGCCGGGAGCGACGCTGGACCCGACCCAATTCGCCCAGTACAATCCTGGCGGCAAACCACAATTTACCGGTAAAGACCTTGATCCCAACCAGATCAGTGTCGGCACGGACCAGCAGACCGGCGCGGTCGTCATCAATTTTGAAATGCAAGGTGGCGCCATAGCTCAATTCGGTGCTTTTACCGGCAAACATATCGGCGACCAGCTAACCATCACACTGGATCGTAAGGTCATCTCTTCAGCAAGTATCAATAGCCAGATTAATGGACCCGGCATTATCACGGGCCAGTTCACACAAGCCGAGGCGCAGTCTATTGTGACAGTCTTGCAATACGGCGCGCTGCCGCTCTCGCTCCAGATTGCCAGTGAAGAAACCGTTGGGGCAACGCTCGGTACCGACTCGATTATCAAGAGTGTCATCGCCGGAATCATCGGCCTGAGCATTGTTGTCCTCTTTATGATATTGTACTATCGCCTGCCGGGCTTGCTGGCTGACCTGGCATTAATACTCTACGCCCTGTTCACATTGGCCGTTTTCAAAATCTTCGGCTTTACATTGACACTCGCCGGTATCGCCGGTTTCATTCTTTCGATCGGTATGGCAGTCGACGCCAACGTACTGATTTTTGAACGCATCAAGGAAGAGTTACGATCAGGCAGGATGCTCTCCTCCGCCATCGATATAGGCTGGAAACGCGCCTGGCCCTCCATCCGCGACTCAAACATCTCGACACTGATTACCTGCGCAGTGCTCTTCTACTTC
>MNIY01000031.1 GCA_001919995.1 Ktedonobacter sp. 13_1_20CM_4_53_11 | reverse complement strand
GAGGGAAGAGCATACGTTGTTCATGTAGCCTCAAAAGTACAGGGCTACTTCAAGGAAAGCCAGGAGAGCTAAAGAAAGGTGAAGCTCTGAAGAATCTCCTGGCACGAGAACTGGTGCTTCTCAGGGAGTTCAGTCACAGACAACGACAGCTGCAACAACTGTTTTCCCCACTTTGACTGCCAAGAGATGTCAAGCACGGTCTGTCCTAGTGTCTTCGGGTTCTCCTGTGAGGTGTGGGAGACCACACCATCCTGCCCGAAGTGGAAGGACCTGTCACGGTTCAATCAGTCTGACGAAAGACGAGGCATGTGCTAGAGGATCTGCAATCCTTCGATATCGCTGGGCTTGATTTCTCGCTCATAGGCTTTGCTCAATGCATCTGCAAGAGCTCGCGCCGTACGTGCCTGAATGGGCATCAGTTGCTCTGCCCGCTTGGCGATAGCAGGTGAGATACCTGCCTCTTTTGCCAGCGCAGTCTGTGACCAGCCAAGGTCTACCCGAAGTGTTCGCAATGTTGCCATTACGCTGTCCCGTCCTCTAATAATAGTGTGCTGCACGTAGTTTATCATGATTTCACAAAATTTACAAGTAATGAAATTAATTTGTAATTATTTCAAATAATTGACAAAGATTGAGAGGTGAGCGGCACCAGGGCCTATGTAGGACAGCCACTTTTGCCCAATATCACAACAACCTTAGCAGACATCGAATATGCGGGTTTTTGAAAGCATGAGCAGACATACAACAGCTTTTTTCGAGAAGGTTACGTCTGCTAAGGGTACTGAGCAGAGATGCTTGCTCATTCAGCCCGTTCCTTGATCCCGATCAGCCGCGAGAGTTGGCGATGACCGGAATGGAGGAGAGTTCATGCAGGAGTGCGCCGGTCACCGGGGAGAGGATGCCGGGAATGGCAAGCCCCACGGCAATTGCCAGCACGCTCAATGCAAAAGCCGCGTGCAACACTGCTGCCAGGACAGCGCACAGGCCCGACGAGCTAAGGAAAAGGATGATCAGGGAATCCTTGCCGGACGTGATCGATGTGGTAGTCTGCCTCTTTGAAGAGAGTAGCCACGTGGTGGTCATCGACAGTGTAGTAGATGATATTGCCTTCACGCCGCGGTTTGACAAGGAGGGGAACAGCACAGCGTTGTCTGAGCAGGGAAGAGCATAGAATCATATGACAACAGTGTATACACCAGGAGCGCGGATCGACCACTACGAGATAATACGTTTGCTTGGGCAGGGAGGCATGAACCGTGTCTATCTTGCCCGCGATATCCACAACCAGCAAGATGTCGTCCTCAAATTTCCCAACGATGATTTAATTGGGAACATTGGTGTTTTTGAACGTTACAAGCGTGAAGCTGAGATAGGCAGCCGCCTCAACCATCCGTTTGTGCAACATCTGCTGAATGTTGGCGAAGAGCGGCAAGATCATTACCTGGTGATAGAGTATGTGCAAGGTAAGACGCTGCGTCAGGTATTGGAAGAGCACGCTCCAAACCCACTTCCGCAAAAAGAGGCGATACGAATAACCCTGCAGATTTGTGATGCATTAGCTTACTGTCACGAGCACGGCGTCTATCATCGCGATATCAAACCAGAGAACATCATGATCCTGGATGATAACAACGTGAAAATCATTGATTTTGGTGTAGCTCTGTTAGAAGGGGCGCGGCGTGTTACGTGGCGCGGCCTTTCAGGTACGGTTGGGACGCCGGATTATATGTCCCCTGAGCAGTTGCGGGGCGAGCGCGGCGCTGCGGGCTCCGATGTCTACGCGGTTGGTATGATGCTCTACGAAATGCTGAGCGGCCGCACGCCATTTGAAGGTGAGAACGTGTTCGCGGTGATGAATCAGCATGTTTCGCAAGACCCTCCCTCGATTCTAAAATTTAACCCTGACCTGTCACCCGAGCTGGCGACTGTTGTGATGCGCGCTATTCGCCGCGATCCGAGCAAGAGATATACTTCGATTGATGAGATGGCTCATGATTTGCGCAACCTGGACGAGGTGAAGCCTGTTCCTTATCGGCCTGATAAGGAACGGCCCGGGGGGCGGTACCGCCGGGCTGTGTATTTGATCCTGGTTATTATTGCTATCTGTCTTGTCATTATCGCTTTTGGTGTTCTTGCTCAACTGGTTCATGGTGTTCCAAGGTGAATATTTTTTGGGGTGTCCCCGCCCCCAGTTTAAATTGGCACTTGTTGGGCGCGGGGTATCTATGCTATACTCTGTTAAACAAATGAAGCTGTTTGTGTTGTGAGCTTTGTCGCTCACTTGATCCAGTGTTGCCTCGCACTGTGCCCCTTGTTCATTGCCGAACCCACAAAGGATAACGCGCGTAAGTAATGACTTCGACGAGCATTGCAGGTCGTCGAGCCAAATCGGTTCCAATGTAGGCGCCTTCTCTCTTGAGCAGATTGTATTTACTGGGAGGGCAACGCATGTACGTTCATTCTGAGATCGACCCTGAGTATCCCCTGTATGATCCCCGTTGGGAACATGATGCCTGCGGCACCGGTTTTATTGCCCAGGTTTCTGGGGATGCCAGCCATTACCTGGTACAAACTGCGCTGCAAGCCCTGGCGAATCTCACGCACAGGGGAGCGCAAGATGCTGACGCGGAAACAGGCGATGGCGCCGGTTTACTTACGCAGATTCCTAAAAATCTCTTTTATGAGGACCTGCTGGCGCGGCATATTACGGCGGCTGACCTCGGTGACCTGGCGGTTGGCATGATTTTTTTGCCGTCGCAGGAGCGTTTTCCGATTTCCAATATACAGTGTCGTCATATTATTGAACAGACACTCAATGAAGTAGGATTGATGCTGCTCAGCTGGCGTAATCCACCAATCGATTATAGCCTGCTGGGATCTCGCGCGCGAGAGACGGCCCCCAGTATCGCACAAGTGGTGCTGAAATGCCCACGACACCTTACCGCCCAGCAGAATGACGGGAAGCTGTATCATGCGCGACGCCTGATTGAGCAGAGGTTAGAGCAGGCGCGGATGAAAGATTGTTATATCGTCTCACTGTCGCGGACAACCATTGTGCATAAAGGGCTACTGGCTCCATCTGAGCTACCGCACTTCTACCTCGACCTGCTTGATCCTCGTTATACCAGCGCCTTTGCCATCTTTCACCAGCGTTACAGCACGAATACTTTTCCTTCCTGGTCGCTGGCGCAGCCCACGCGCCAACTGGCACACAATGGTGAGATCAATACAATCCGGGGCAACCTGCACTGGATGAAGGCACGCGAAGGCACATTTTTCTCACCGTTTTGGGGGAGCAGGATGAAGGATCTGCTGCCGGTCATCCAGCCAGGAGGGAGTGACTCTGCCCAACTGGACGACGCGTTGGAGTTGCTCACGCATTCTGGTCGAGACCTGTTACAGAGCGTACAGATGCTTATACCGCCCGCCTGGGAGCAAGATGCCGAGCTGACCAGCGAGCAGCGGGCATGGTGCGAATTTCATGCAGGTATTACCGAACCCTGGGATGGCCCGGCTGCGCTTGTTTTTAGCGATGGCCATTATGTTGGCGCTGCCCTGGATCGCAACGGATTGCGGCCAGCGCGCTATACCCTCACCTCGCAGGGCCTGCTCATTCTCGCCTCTGAGGCCGGAGTGGTACCTTTAGAAGCGCATGACGTGGTCGAGAAGGGTCGGCTGGGGCCCGGTGAAATGATTGCTGTCGATTTGCAGCATGGCGTCCTGATGCGCAATAGCGAAATTAAGACAGTGCTTGCGCAGCGACAGCCATACCAGCGATGGTTAGAGCGATACCTGGTGCGCCTGGCAGATATTACGCAGTCGTCGGCGCCTCTTGTCGAAGCTTCGCTCGATCCTGCCGAGCTATTCTTTCGCCAGCAACTCTTTGGTTACACGCACGAAGATGTAGAATTTGTGCTGCGCCCTATGCTTACAGAGCGGAAAGAGCCAATATGGAGCATGGGTGATGATACTCCACTCGCAGCTCTCTCCCTGCATTCACGCGATCTCTCCGATTACTTTCAACAGCGTTTTGCCCAGGTGACCAATCCCCCTATCGATCCTTTACGTGAACGGGGCGTAATGTCGCTTGATTGCTATCTTGGCCGGCGGCAAAACTTTCTTACTGAGAGCGCATTACACGCGCAACTGATCCACCTTGAGTCGCCGCTGCTGAACGAGTCTCAACTACGGATAATCGGTAATTTGAAAGCCGACGGTTTCCGCACGCGCACGCTGAATGCCACCTTTGAAACAGCTGCCGGGGCGGTAGGGTTCGAGGCTGCCCTTGAGAGACTGGAGAAGGAAGCAGTGTCGGCCGTTGCTGACGGCGCGACACTTCTTATAGTCAGTGACCGAACAGCCAACCCGGCTTTTGCACCTGTGCCGATGCTTCTTGCTGTTGGAGCGATCCATCAAACGCTTGTGCGGCAGGGTTTGCGTACGTATATCTCATTACTCTGTGAGACCGCCGCGGCCTGGAATATTCACCAGGTAGCGCTCCTGCTTGGTTATGGCGCGGAAGCTGTTGTGCCATACCTGGCACTGGCGAGCGTGCGCGCACTGGCGGGCGAGCGACACCTGGAACACCTGACAGGAGAACAGGCGGCGGAGTTGTACCTGCACGTGGTTGAAGAAGGTCTACGTAAAGTTATGGCGCGTATGGGAATCTCGACGCTGCGCAATATCATTGGAGCGGGACAGTTTGAAATCGCCGGCCTGGACAAGGCTGTATTGAACCGCTGTTTCACAGGATTTTCCGCTCACCCTGGAAGCGTCGGCTTTACGCAGGTTGCCCAGCAGGTGATTGAACGCTGCCAGGGACTTGAGCAGCCGGCGGAGAGGCAAGAGGATAGCGCAGCGAGTGGACGCAGGAACAAATTGCGCGACAGCGGGCGTTATCGCTTCCGCCGCGATGCTGAATATCATGCCTTTAATCCGCTGCTGGTCAAGACTTTACAGAAGGCAGCGCTGAGTGGTGAAAGCGAAGACTACCAGCGCTTCACCAGCATGGTCTACCAGCGTCCCCCAACCGCACTGCGCGATCTTTTTACCTTTACGGAAACTACCCCCATTTCACTGGAAGAGGTTGAATCGATGGAGGCGATACGCGCGCGTTTTGTCGCTTCGGCTATGTCCGTCGGCGCGCTGAGTTCCGAGGCGCACCGCACCATTGCAGCCGCGATGAACAGCATTGGGGGGCGCAACAATACTGGAGAAGGTGGAGAAGATCCAGACTGGTACCATGAAGACATGAACGGTTACCCTGTCAGTAGTAAGATAAAACAGGTGGCCTCGGCCCGTTTTGGAGTGACGACAGAATACCTGGTGCGTGCTGAAGAACTCGAGATCAAGATGGCGCAGGGATCGAAACCTGGCGAGGGGGGACAACTGCCGCCAATCAAAGTAACGCAGTTTATTGCAAGGCTGCGGCACACCGCGCCGCAAGTAGCCTTGATTTCTCCTCCGCCGCATCACGATATCTACAGTATCGAAGACCTGGCACAATTGATTTATGACTTACGGCAGGTCAACCCGCAGGCACGCATAGGCGTCAAGCTGGTTGCGAGTTCTGGGGTAGGCACCATCGCGGCAGGTGTTGCCAAGGCCCACGCCGATTATGTGCTGATCAGCGGTCATGATGGTGGTACGGGTGCATCGCCGCTCCAGTCGATTAAACATGCCGGAATATCCTGGGAACGAGGTTTAGCGGAGACGCAACAGCAGTGTCACCTGAACACGTGTCCAACAGGCATAGCCACACAGCGTGAAGATCTGCGGGCCAAGTTCACGGGTAGAACGGAGCATATTACTCGCTATCTTACCTTGTTAGCCGAGGAGGTACGCGAGTGGTTGGCACGACTGGGTGTAGCGCGCCTGGATGACCTGATTGGGAGAGCCGACCTGTTACAATGTACTGCTGAAGCGATTATTGATCCGTCTGCGCTGCTGGTGGCGGCTCCGGGAACCTCGTCAAGGTCAACCCGTGTACGACAGCCGCAATCGGCATTAGCAGAGGAGTTGCTTGTTGAAGCTGAGCAGGCGCTGCTGGGTGAGCGTAGTGTCGTGACACAACACCAGATCCATAACTACGACAGGGCAATTGGCGCTGGCCTCGCGGGTGAGATCGCGCGTCGCTATGGGAACGCAGGTTTGCCAGGGGTGAGCATCACCTGTATATTGCAGGGAGCGGCCGGCCAGAGTTTTGGCGCGTTCTGCCTGCCCGGTATGCGACTGGTCCTACATGGCGAGGCTAATGATTATGTCGGGAAAAGTATGACCGGCGGTCAGATTATTATCGCTCCACCAACTGACTCGAGTTTTGCCGCACATAGAAATACCATTCTTGGCAATACAGTGTTGTACGGGGCCACGGGTGGGCAACTCTTCGCGGCCGGGCGTGCCGGAGAGCGCTTTGCCGTACGCAATAGCGGAGCATTGGCGGTTGTCGAGGGCGTGGGCGCTCATGCCTGTGAGTATATGACGGGCGGAATGGTTGTGGTGCTTGGTGAAACTGGAAAGAACTTTGCGGCGGGTATGTCTTCCGGCGTTGCGTATGTCCTGGATACGGCAGGGGTGTTCCCTATGCGGTGTAATACCGAGCTGGTAGAGCTGGAGCGCCTGGATGATGCCGGTGAAATAGAGGCATTGAGAACGGTCATTCAGTGGCATGGGAAAAAGACGCGCAGCTGGCGCGCTGCCCAGCTACTGGCCGAATGGACGCGGATGCAGAGGGTCTTCTGGCGTGTCTCTCCCCGCGGTTCAGTGTGTACGGCAAGCGACTTTGTCGAGTCCGAGGATTATGATGCTGCGATGGTAAGAGTACCTCAACGTTGAGGTACTTTCGCCATCTGGCAAGGTAAAAGCATAGGACTGTAACCTCCTCCGAATATACTTACAGGGGACCGGAAATTTTTCCGGGGCGCCACCGTGTCTATTTCACAATACGTCAAAGGAGGTATTTCTATGCATGCCCAGCATATGCCTGGACGGCTACGACTGCTGGCTACTGTCATCTTGCTGACACTAGCCTTATTAGTGGCAGTGCCCATCGCGGTATTCGCCCAATCCGCCGATGGTTCGGAGGGTTTCTACCGGCAGACAAACCTGGTTTCGGACCTGCCCGATATTGCCAGGGTTCAAGACAAGAATCTAGTCAACTCCTGGGGCCTGGTACATGGCCCTGCTACTCCGTGGTGGGTGGCGGACAATGGGACAGGCGTGTCCACCCTCTATGATGGAAACGGCACCCCATTCCCGCCGCCTCCGCCGAATCAACCGCCAGCTCCGTTGGTAGTCATCATCCCACCCCCAGCAGGCGCTGCTCCTGGAACACTTGCAGCACCCACCGGGGTTGTCTTTAATGGCACGAGTGGTTTCGTTGTTTCGCAGGGTGGTAAATCTGGTGCAGCCCTTTTCATTTTCTCCACAGAAGATGGCACGATCTCCGGCTGGAACCCCGGAGTCGACCGGACCCATGCCGTCCTGGCCGTGGACCGCTCGGCCGTAGGTGCGGGCGCTGTCTACAAAGGGCTGGCTATCAACAGCAACGAAGATGGCACGTTCATCTATGCCACGAATTTCCGCTTCGGTAAGATAGAGATGTTCAACTCGAAGTTTCACCTGGTCCGCTCCTTCACTGATCACCATCTCCCGGAGGGCTACGCACCCTTCGGTATTCAGAGCATCGGTCCTTACCTGTATGTCACGTTCGCGCTGCAGAACTCTGCCAGGCACGATGACGTTGCAGGCCCCGGCCACGGGTTTGTCGATGTCTTTAGCACCAGTGGGCATTTGATTCGCCGTCTCATTTCACGCGGGAGCCTCAACTCTCCCTGGGGCCTGGCTCACGCACCCGCCAACTTTGGCCAGTTCAGCAATGACCTGTTGGTCGGCAATTTCGGCGATGGGCACATCAATGCTTACAATCCTAAAACTGGCGAACGTGTCGGTCAACTTGAAGATAAAGCGGGAGATCCGATTGTGATCGATGGCCTGTGGGCTCTAGAGTTTGGCAATGACGCAACTGCTGGCCCAAGCAACGTACTCTTCTTTACCGCCGGTATTGATGGTGAGATGCATGGTCTCTTCGGTAAGATTGAGAGCGTAAGCTAACCCGCGACGAGCAAGTAATCTCAGAGGATAACCGAACAATGCGTTGGGATGCTCCCGCGGGAGCATCCCAATACTGTTTAGATACGGGCAATGAGGACGTAGGGGCCGCACCGCAGTGCCCAATACATTGCGCCCTGGTAGCATGGATTGGCTCCCCACCAGGGCGCAATGTATTGCGCCCCTACATTTTAGGTGATGCTGCCCTCTTCTCCGGAGACGAGGCCAGCTGCTCTTTGCCATGATGTCATCTCGGCGCCGCGTTTTTCATCTTTATAACGGTAGTCGTGTTTGCGGATGAGTTCAGACAGCTGTGCTTCGAGCCGCTGCATGATGGCGAGCTGCGCCTGGCGGAGCAGGGGAAGCCACGTTTCCGAGGCTGCCAGCGGTTTGAGCGTGCAGGACAGGTGGAAATGCTGCAGGCATAGACCATGGGAAGAGAGGAAGAGCGTGTAAAAGGAGGAATCGGGTAGGAACTGGCGCAATGAAAAGACGAAGCGTGTAAGCGCCTCGTTGCTTTGCTGGCAGGCGGGACAGGGAGAGAGCTCTTCGCCATTTTTTGGGTGGAACCAACGCTGCCTGCGCCTGCCTCCATCCTTTTCAAGCTGTTCTATTTCATCGGTAATGATGTCGCGATAAGCCTGTGCCAGTGACAGGGAGGCACCCATTTGCACTAACTGCCAGGTATGTGTGTTGCAGAATCCCCTGGAGCTGCGTAGTTTTGCTCGCACATTGACATCGGTAAACATCTCGTCTTTAAATGTCTCCAGGTAGCGTCGCGTGGTTTCTCCTGTCAAGCGGCAGAGGATACATCCTGCTTTGTTGCACGCTTCGCTTAAGCGCTCAAAATCCCATGAACTCTGCATGTTTGTAACCTTTACCTTTCTCGTACGTTTATTTTATACGATACCTTTTTTATGTAATGATACTATATAGGACAGTGACATTCCTGAGAGCAATGAACCCACCTTTTTTTGCTGCTATAGCTGATACGAGATGGACACGTTTACTGATTACTATGCCGTGCTGGGTGTAGACCCGAACTCCCCTGCCAGCGAAATCAAGACTGCTTTTAAGAAACTCGCCTTGCAATATCACCCCGATGTTTATAAGGGGGAAGATGCGGAAGAGCGAATGCGCGTCTTGCGGAGGTAACGCCGCGGGCGCGGCGCGATCGCCAGCGCCATTATAGTTTTCCCGATTTAACCGGGGATGATCCGGTGCGCCTGGACCTGGGCGACATTACTTACGATCTCACATCGGGAGAGGCCCAGGCGCTGAGGGAGCGGGGAATATTACGCGGCGTGGCCACTGAAGCACAGGGAAACATCGAAGATTCGCTGGCGACCTGGAACAATTATCCCCGCCATTGTCACCGCTGTCATCACCAGTGGACGATAGCCTCTCTGCGCGGGCGTGGTCTTGTGGATGTGTGCCCGGTGTGCAAGGCGAGCGACTGGGGAGAGTACCTGCTACTGCGCTGCGTTCATTGTCGCGCCGTCTTTGAGAGCGAGCAGATACGCGACGAAGTGGGCGCCTATACCTATGGCAATGGCGCGCTTTGCCCACCCTATGAACTTTTTCCGCTTTGCCCGTATTGCGGAGCTTCGGGCTGGTGTCCAGCCGAAGATGTAAGAGTAGAGCATTTGCGTGCGCAGGCTGCACGCCGAGCTGCTCTGTTCCGTCTCGTTTCTTTTGGTCTTGTGGCGCTGCTGGTTATTGTGGCTGCTTTCTTGCTCTTGAACGTGATGCGCTGAGAAGAAAGATGAACAAGTTTCTGTGTGTTATAATTTGCACATTGGCGAGCGGCATTGCACGAGGAGTAGATCTGTTATGAGAGAAATTGCCTTGCAGGGTATTTATCCCCCAATTCCCACATTTTTTGACACACATGACGAATTAGATATCGCTACCTACCAACGGCACATCGCGCGCCTGGCTGGAGGTGGCATCAGAGGGTACGTGGTGATGGGATCGAATGGCGAGGCTGTCCATCTTAACAGCGATGAACGAGCGACGGTGATCGAGGTGGCACGGCAGGCTGCTGGTGACGAGGCGCTGATTGTCGCGGGCTGTGGCGAGCAATCGACACGAGCGACTATACGCAATTGCGAGCAGGCGGCCCGCAGTGGCGCGGATGTGGCACTCGTCTTGCCGCCTTTCTATTATAAAAACCGCATGGGCTCTCAGGCACTGCTGGCGCATTACCGGGATGTGGCTGATAGCAGTCCGCTGCCACTGGTCATTTATAACATGCCGGCGAATACCGCTGGCATTGACCTTGACGCCGCCACAATTTGCGCACTTGCCGGACATTCCAACATCATTGGTGTAAAGGACAGCGCGGCGAACATGGCAAAGTTAGCGCAGATCGTCGCCTCAACCTCAGGAACTGGAGAACGGGAAAAGGATTTCAGCGTCTTTGCCGGAAGCGCGGGCTATCTCCTACCGGCGCTGGTTGTCGGCGCGGTGGGAGCCGTTGCCGCGCTGGCCAATATCTTTCCCCGCGAGGTCTGTCGCGTGCAGGAACTCTTTTTTGCCGGACGATTGGAAGAGGCAAGAAGCTTACAGGCAAGACTTGTTCCCGCCAATACTGCTGTTACCACCACCTACAGTGTTGCCGGTCTGAAGGCCGCACTCGAAATTAGGTTTGGCTATGGTGGTCCTCCACGGGCGCCATTACAACCATTGTCCGTGGAAGAACGTGTGCATCTTGCGACAATACTCGATCGTGTGCACAAGAACGCGGAGAGGTGATAGCATACCACTGCCACGCACCAACGCGTGTATCGTTGGTCTCAAGACCATTAATGTGGCCCCGGCTTTGCCGGGGCCAGTTCATGCCGCACAAAGATGATTTAGGGGCAGTCGGATTATTGTGCTATGGCCGGTTGATATCCATGAAAGCGAGAGCTGGTGGCTGCGTCAGATGCATGCCGGATGTTGTGACAGTGAAATTGGCGACATCTGCGAGTTTGCCGTCGCTACAGTTGGATTGAGTACACCAGTACAATTCAACTGCTCCCTGGGTTGCAATATTGTATTCGGCTGAGAGATAGCCGAGGAAGTCTCCTTTGACGGCGAGAGCTTTGCTGGAGAAGGCGTATTTCCCATCGGCATACCACTTACCCTGTACATAGCCATCCGGTGCGTTCGTATCTATTTTGAAGGTGGCATAGATGGTCTGCTTCGTGACAAATGTGTCTGTTACTTTGGTAGGGTTATAGTTGCTATCGACGGCGCTGGCCATTTTGGTATTGGTAATGATGCCGGCGGCGGTAGGATCAATAGTGGTACCGGATGGGCCGGTGTTTCCCGAGGTAGATGTGGTGGGTGTGGTATTTGTCGACGTGGTGGGCGTCGTATTCGCTTCGGCTGTGGAAGTGGCATTTGCGGAGGTGATTACTGCGTTGCTGCCTTGTTTTATACCCTGGTAGACAGCGAAAGAGATGCCAGCACAGGCAACGATGAGCACGAGGGCGATGATGCCGAGAATCAAGCCGAGTCTGCTGCGTCGCCTGGGCGGTTGGGGTGTGCCATACATTCCCCCTTGCTGCGGTGGAGGAACGACATAGCCACCCTGTTGCTGAGGAGGAGCTCCGTAGTAGTTTTGCTGCTGGGGAGGCGCATTGTAGGAGGGCGTTTCATAGGGATTGGGCGGCGGAGGTGGCGTCCCATAACCTGGGGAGCCGTAGGCCGTCGATGGCGGGGGCGGCGTTCCACCGTATGGCTGTGCGGGCAAGGTGGGATCCTGGTGTGGTGAGCCGCCAGGACCAGCTTGTGGTACGGCAACTGTAGGATCATATTGTGGTGAACTGCCCGGTCTGCCCGCATTATAAGGGGTAGGTGTGCCACATAAAGGACAGGCTGTTGCGCCTGGTGGAAGATTTGCACCACACGTAGTACAATTCATGCTGAGTCCTCCTGAAAAAGTTTGCTAGTCTTGCCCGGTCCTCCTATTAGAAGGAATACGGGTAGTTTAATAAGGTAGTGCTAGCATACCATGGTTCTGTTTTCCTGCCAAGATGTTATTTTCCTATTTTAATACGCTGCGTTCGCGCGTTTACGTTGTTTTTTTTGGGCGGTGGAGTCGCCAGGCGTTCCTTTATAGTTGATGGACTTATTCTGTACACAATCGTGTCATTACTTTTCACAACGTATGACTGTTGGTATAGTAAGTATGAGTTTCCTAAATTGGCTAGTGCTGCTTGTGGCGGCAGGAAGAAAAGCGAGACGCAGCGCAACCCGGCAGGGCAAGCGTTCATTCAAATAGTGCCTGGTTGATACATGTGCTTGACATAGTTTTCTAGCCAATCTACAATGAGATTGTACGTTGTAGAGTTGGTTAAACCCATGTATACGTTTTTTCGCCGTAAAAGGCGACATGCAGCTATTTGTAGGGTTGCCGGGTTGGCAGCCGCAGGCTACAGCACCGCGACTCCACAAGAATCAGGTTAGTTAATAGAGCAGGAATGTCGTGATACAGAGCAGCGAGGTAGACCGGGTACTGGCGCAACACATAGCCAGATTGAGAGTCAGCTTACAAAATGCTTCAGGTGATATTGAAGGGCCGGAAGAAGGTAGTGATGCCTGGTTGTTACTTGAAGCTCTCATCGACGATGATGACCCCACGCTTTTCGCTCGTTTTGAGCAATCTGGTCACTGGCTTGCGAAGCAGGGCGGTAAGTTAGATGTGCGGCTACAAGCGTTGCAGCGCTATGTCGATGCACTGGCGTTCGAGTTAAACGACCTCTTCAAACAAGTTCCTGTAGCTTCAGAGGATGAGAGGCCGAGACTACAGGTCGAGGCGACTTCCCGTTTGTTTCAAGTGCAGTCTCGCGCTATGCTGTCCCTCACACGTGGCTATCAGGGCGCAATTGACCAGGTTACCCTTGAGCGAAACGCGTTGGCAATGCAGATTGAACAGCGTTTTCTAGCACTACAGCGTATTAACGGCGTCAGTAATTCCACGATGGACCTGGATCAGACGCTTGAAGTGATCACAAAGGTCGTGGCGGAGGAATTGAAGGCTGACCTTTGTACGATCTTTTTCTACGATGAACTCCAACGCCTGCTCACTCTACGCGCTACTAACGGACCGCGCCCATTGGGGGGGATGCATTTTACACTGCGACTCGGGGAGGGTTATAGTGGGTGGGTCGCAGATAAGGGCCGTCCTTTGCTCGTGCGCGATGCCCTGTCTGACCAGCAATTCGCTTTCGAGGTACGCACATATAATACGGACTATCATGGGTTAATGGCTATCCCTATTATTTTCTTTGGCACGACCGAGCGCCTGATAGGTGTTATCAGTGTGCAGTCAACTGAGATGCATGATTTTGGCAATGCGGAGAGGGACTTTGTTGAGGTCGTGGCGGGCATCGTCGCCATCAATATCGAAAATGGAAGGCTCTATGAGCAGACAGACGAGCAGCTGCGGCGCAAAGTTCATGAACTGGCTACCATGCATCGGGTATCCTCTATCATTGCCTCGACGCTTAACCTTGATGAGGTGCTGCAGATTATTGCTACGCAAGCGGTTCACCTTTCAGGAGCTGAGCGATCGTGTATTTTCGAGTTGGACCAGGAGAAACAGTTGTTGCATATTGTCGCACACTATGGTTTGAATAGTGCATTGGTAGAGGGGTTGCACATAGGGGTTGGCCAATGTTGTGCCGGTCGCTCGGTTCTGACGGGACGACCAAGTATGGCTGTAGATTGTTTCGAGAACGATGAACACTGTTTTCTTTCGATGGACCCTGGATTCTCCTCGGAAATCCATTCTGTTTTATGTGTCCCTTTACAGGTGAAGCGAAAAGTCCTTGGTTGTATCTGCATCTATAGTAGCCACCGCCATTCGCTCTCGCATGAACAGATGCAGCTGGTCATTACCTTTGCGAACGAAGCGGCAATCGCCATTGAGAATGCGCGTCTCTATGAGGAGACCCGGCGTGGCCTCGAGTTAAAATCTATATTATTACGAGAGCTGCATCACCGGGTAAAAAACAACCTTGCTACTGTCGCGGGCATACTTTCTTTGCAGCGCCGGCGCACAAAATCTCCTGAGGTGCGTTATACCCTCGCGGAGAGCGTCAATCGCGTGCAGGGGCTGGCGGCGACCCATGATCTACTGGCGCATGAAGATGTGAGTGAAGCGAAGGTTGAAGATATAGCGCGGAAAATCGTGGGGGTTGCCAATGCCAACCTGCGCCCTCCAGCGAAACACATCACATTTGAGGTGGAACCCTGTCCCATTGTTATTCCTTCGCGTGCGGTCACCATCCTGGCGCTTGTGCTCAATGAAATGGTCTCAAACGCGATCAAACATGGCATGGTTGGCCTTAAAGAAGGAACTGTTACGATACGTGGGCGTGAGGAAGATGGCATGGTCATTGTGCAGGTTATCGATACGGGCACGAAACTGAAGCAGTTGGAACCCGGTGAGGAAGAAAGTAGTGAGGGTCTGGGCCTCTCGCTGATCAAAAATCTTATCGGTGACCTGGGAGGACGCTTTGTCCTCTGGAGGGACGGGAGCATGGGACGAACTGTAGCAGAAGTACGTTTTCCGCTGGCGCGAAATCGTAGCCAGGTACCTGGTGGACATGGGGTGGTCCAGGGTTTACTGCGCCGGAATAGTGTTGATCGCCTCAATGCCCCGCAGCCCGACGAGTTTGTCTATTGATGTTTGTGAAGTGGCTGACCACATTTGGAGCAAAAGCGATTATTGGCCGGATTTTGGGCGCCACAAATGCGGCATGGATTGAGGGGGAAGCCACACGCGGTACAAAAGCGCGTTTGTGCTTTATTGAAGTGCCGGCAGTTGGGGCAAGTAAAGAGAGGGATGGTAGCGACGCGGCTGGGATCATTGTATTCTAACGGCCCACTACCTCGCTGACCAGTGTCAACTGGTAACGAATGTACTGCGCGCTCAAGAGCTTCGGCCATATCACTGGCCTGTTGGTAGCGATGAGCTGGATTTTTCATAAGTGCAGTGATGATGACTTGTGAGACAGCGGGATCCAGGGCAGGGTTGATGGCATTTGGATGGGGTGGCGGCTCGTAGATGTGGCTGTGGGCCAGGGCAGGGTAGTTGTCTGCCATGAAGGGTAGACGTCCCGTCAAGGACTCAAAGAGCATTACGCCGAGGGCATAGATATCAGCTCGCCCGTCAACCGGTCCTCCCTGGCACTGTTCAGGTGACATATATTCTGGTGTTCCAACTCCGGCGCCCTGGCGAGTCAATTCTTTGCTACCAGCCAGGGCCTTCGCGATGCCAAAATCGGAGAGGATTGGCCGCCCGGCGCGATCCATCAAGACATTCACGGGTTTCACGTCACGATGTATGATGCCCTGTTCATGCGCATAAGAGAGGGCACTGGCAAGTTGCGTGAAGATACGTTTGGCTTCCAGGACATCCATCAGCTGGTTGAGGGCCTGCAGTTGATCCAGGCGCAGTTTCAAAGTTCCGCCATCGACTAACTGCATCACAATGTAGAGGTGGCCATGGTACTCATCGGCATCATGGACGGTTACAATATTAGGGTGTGAGAGCCTGGCGATAAGTCGAGCCTCCAGGTTGAAGCGTTCAACGAAGTTTCGGTCTGCAGCAAACCATGGTGGAAGAACCTTGACCGCAACTTCGCGGTCAAGGTTCTCCTGGTGCGCTCGATAGACGCGCGCCATGCCTCCCTGGCCGAGCTGAGCCAGTATTTTATAGTTCCCAAGCGTCACACCGATCAGGTCGTCTTGTTGCACGATATACTGTGGGCGAAGAAGCTGTATAAGTACGCTCCGCGCCCTTCCTCCTCATCCTCGTTTCGGTCGATCAAGTACGCCTCAATTGCAAATGCTAACGCCTGGCGAAAACTAGGACGGTTTGCCCTAGCTGTATTTTATCCCCCTCCTGGAGAGGATAGGTCTGATATTTATTGACCAACTGACCATTCACTTTGGTCCCATTGGCGCTGCCCTCATCTTTTAAGGCATAGTTTCCATTGCCCAGGTTGACGATCTTGGCATGGAGTCTTGATACCGCCAGGTCTTCAAGGAAGATATCACTTTCGCGGCTACGACCGATAC
>MNIY01000141.1 GCA_001919995.1 Ktedonobacter sp. 13_1_20CM_4_53_11 | reverse complement strand
TTCCAAGCTGGGCAGGTATACTCATCTTAGCGGTTCTCACTACTTTGGTCAGTATTTATGGCTACAGGTACGTGCATCGCTATGAGCGCTATGCCTGGATCCCCATGGCTATCATATTCGCTATCATGTTCTTTGTGGCCCTTCCACATTTTCACATTATACCTCCATCGAATACAACGACTGCCGCCGAAATTGCTAGCTTGCTATCCTTTGGCGGCGCCGTTTATGGTTTCGCTACTGGGTGGAGTTCCTATGCTGCTGACTACAACGTCAATCAGCCTGAGGAAACTCCCGCGAGTCGCGTCTTCTGGCTGACCTTTCTGGGCGTCTTCATACCATGTGTGCTGTTAGAAACGCTCGGCATGGCCTTTACCACCTATTCTCCCTGGGCGGCTACATTTGCGAATGGACTTGTCGGTGATCTACTTGCCGCAGTCGTCAAGCCATTGGGAGGTTTTGGCACGTTTATCCTGGCGTTGCTTGCTCTGAGTGTCGTTGCAAACAACATCCCGAACGACTATAGCCTTGGCCTGTCCGTCCAGGTGTTTGGCCGTCCCTTCCAACGCGTCAAGCGCTACGTCTGGACGCTCATCGGTGCAGTGATCTACGTGGCGATCGCGCTACCTGCTGCAGCAAACTTTGCGCACACACTGACCGACTTCTTGCTGATCATTGCGTACTGGCTGGGCCCCTGGTCGATTATCCTCATTGAGGAACACTTTGTCTTCCGTCACGGACAGTACAATGTCGATGATTGGAATAATCCCAGCCGGCTCCCAGTTGGTTGGGCCGCCATCGTATCTATGGCGTTCGGCCTGGTAGGTGTCTTGCTTGGCGCTGCACAGGTATACTACGTCGGGCCTATCGCCAAACTTGTCAATCCTCCTTTCGGCATGGATATTGGCTTCGAGCTGGGCGTTATCTTCGCCGGTATCGCCTACCTGATATTGCGACGTATCGAATTGAACAGCAGCAAGCGTGGTGAATTAGAGGCTAGTAGCCGCTAACTGCCATCCATGTACCAATTTACAGAAGCAGGCGGTCACAACCGCCTGCTTCTCACTTTGAATTTGTGGAAACGGGCTTAGCCTCGCCCAGTTGAGGAGCCTCATATGCAGTATGATCTTATCATCCGTCATGCTCAACTTCACCGTCATGATGGGCTGGTGGATATCGCCACGAAGGACGGCCACTTTGCCAGCATCGTTGGCGAACTTCCTTCCGACAGTAGCGCGACTCGTGAAATCGATGCCGCCGGTAGGCTGGTGGTGCCCCCTTTCATCGATGCACACGTCCATCTAGACGCCGTACTCACGGTGGGACGGCCACGCTATAATACGACGGGCACCCTGCTTGAAGGCATCCAGATCTGGAGCGAACTCAAGCCGGGCCTGTCCCGTGAAGATGTCAAAAAACGAGCTCTTGAGGAGATACGCTGGGAGGTCGCGCAGGGTACTCTACACATACGCAGCCATGTCGATGTCTGTGATCCCAACCTGACAGCGCTAAGAGCGCTGCTTGAAGTCCGTGAAGAAGTGCGCGATATCTGCAACCTGCAACTGGTTGCCTTTCCCCAGGATGGCATCCTGTCTTTTCCCAATGGGCGCGAGTTGATGCGCCAGGCCATGGAACTTGGCTGCGATGTCGTTGGAGGCATTCCCCACTACGAGTGGACGCGCGACATGGGCGTTGAGGATGTCCATTATGCCTTCGCGCTTGCCAGAGAGTTCAACCGCGATATTGACTGCCATTGCGACGAGACCGATGATCCCATTTCTCGCTTCACCGAAGTAATGGCAGCGGATACCATCCAGCAGGGCTGGCAAGGACGTGTGACGGCCAGCCATTGTACCGCGATGCACTCTTACGACAATGCCTATGCCTTCAAACTTATTCGCCTGCTGGCCCGCGCCCAGGTGAATGTCATTGCCAACCCTTTTGATAATGTCGTCTTGCAGGGTCGCTTCGATACCTACCCCAAACGCAGGGGCATCACTCGCGTGAAAGAACTGCTGGCGGCTGGAGTCAACGTTGCTCTTGGCCACGACTCCATTATGGATCCCTGGTTTCCACTGGGGAAGGGTGACATGCTCGCTGCCGCCCAGCTAGCTCTCTTCCTCTGTCACATGAGTGGGTATGATGAGATCAACGATGTCCTCGACCTGATTACCACCAATGCCGCCAGGACCCTCCGCGTCCAGGACAGCTACGGCATTGAAGAGGGAAAGCCCGCTGATTTCCTCGTCCTGGATGCGCCATCAGCCTTCGAAGCCCTGCGCTTGGTCCCCGCGCGTCTTCACGTCTTCAAGAGTGGACGTGAAGTGGCATACACGACACCAGGGAAAAGCGTGATCAAGAGACAAACCGACCAGGAAGGAGAAGAAGTCACCTTCCGCCTGAAACCATAACCTACAACGAGTTGAATATTTACTGCCCATAAATATTGACAGCGCGAGCCGCCAGCAACACGATAACCATCATCGAAAGTAACGCCTCGATCATCATCAACATTTTTGCTCGCCGCGTCAAAGGATAGGTATCGGCCGGGCTGAAAGCCGTAGCGCCAGTGAACGCCAGGAAGAGGTAATCAACAAAATGCGCAACCCAACCAGTGGTATTGCCATCCGCCTGCTGGGGAAACATAAAATCGATCGCTTTATGGCCAGACAGGTGCCGTTTTTGTGGACCTCCACAATCGATCTCCCAATACCACAGGGCGAAAACAAGGATATTGGTGCCCCAGATCAGAGCCGCGTCTCGCAGTAATGAGGTTCCCTTTTCAGTAGGCAGGTTGAGAATCAACTGTGCAACACTGCCAACCAGGCCTATCGTCACAGCCCCGAGAAGTACCAGCGCGAGAATACGTATCGTTTTAGGGGCCAGTGGATGGCCGCTCCTCCTGATAAAGATCAGCGGTATGATCACTATTCCTTCAATTGCCAGCAATAACCAGCTTGGACCAATCGTCAGTTTCTCGGGAAGAGCAAAATAGAGAAGACCAATCGCTAGTATTCCGAGTAGCACGGTCCACTTTGAAACAACACCGGAGCGCTTTTGCTGAGGAGCAATACCGGTTGTATCTGTATCTTCAGGTGTTTGCGTCTCTTTGACAGGCCGCATTGGAATTGTACCTCTTATAGATAGAGTAACTGTTATCTATATTATAGATGATCACTCAACAGTCCTGTCCGACGGATACAACGCTAATGTTCGTATGCCTCATCAGGCAGAGAAAGAAGCTGCTCTTCTATGTGAAGCCATATTTGTTGTTCAGCTTCGGTATTAGTCATCCGTGCGCGCTCGTGTGTAGTATTGGTGAGCAGCTTTGAGACGCTGTGTCGGAAGTCATTCAGTATAGGTCGCTGGTACGTGGGGGTTGGCATCACGCGCAGTTCCACCAATTTCGGGTCATAAAACTCCTCTTTGTCGAATGCCAGCGATGCGAGATGACTGAATGCCACCAATAAAGACTGGCGTTGCTGCGTAAAATACCCGATCTGTGTACTCGACGCTGCAAGGCACCCGGCAATATTTCCCCCGAGCAAAATAGGGTGGGCCGCGGCGCTCACTTCAAATTCAGTCCTGTACGCCGGCAGCAGTTTTTCCTTGGTCAGATCATCGACATTGACGACGCGGCGCGCTTCTACAGCATAGCCTGCTAACGATTCCATACCAAGAAAAAGCGCCATAGGTTCAAGATCGGCTGTCCAGGGAAACGTACCTCGCCCTGCCCGTTCGCGCATCGAGCGGATCTTGTTTCCATGTCTTTCAGACGGAGGTATGCACTGTATCAATGTCACAGCCATTCCTAGTTGATTGGGGTCTAATTGAGCGAGAACCTGTTTGAGTATCATGTCGCTTATACGCCAGAAGCGCAATGAATCTGTTGTCGTAGTACGTACATCGAGTAACTGGGCAATAAAATCTGAAGGAATATATTCAGAGGAATCATCTTTCAACCACGAATGAATATCATGATAACTTTCTTCGAGCGCTTCAAGCAATGCATCTCGATAGGCTGGCTGGATGACCTGCACTAAACGAGTGAGATGAGGCCGCTGGGGGTTAGATTCTCCTTTAGCCCAACGAGTAATCGTCATTTGAGAGAGCCCGATAGATACAGCAATGCGTTGTTGTTCACCTGGGATCTTGAGGACCTGCTGTAGTATGCTTTGCCAGGTCGGAGATGTGCCCATATATTTCCACCTAAACTATGCAGTACTCTGTATTTGTAGGAACTGCTTTCTGGCGGTTATCATAGCAGAGGTAACCAGTTGAGTCAACTACCCGCGTCAATCGCTCGCTCTGCCGAATTTGCCGATATTCCTGAACTTTTGATAGCGCATCGCCAGCAGTTCGTCTACAGGTACCTGTTGTAAATCAGCCAGCTGCTTGATCAGCGCCGCTTTAAGATTATCCGCGGCGGCACGATAATTGTGATGCGCACCCCCCAGTGGCTCAACAATCAACTCGTCTATTAAGTCGATTTCCTTGAGTTCGCGAGCGCTAATGCGCATTGCCTCAGCAGCTTGAGGCGCAAAAGCAGTGTCACGCCAGAGAATGTTCGCTGCCGCCTCCGGCGGTGCAACCGAATAGATACTAAACTCTAGCATCAAGATACGGTCAGCAATGCTTATCGCTAAGGCGCCGCCGCTGCCCCCTTCGCCGATCACGACGGCGATGATCGGCACGCGCAAGCGCGACATCAGATAGAGATTCGCGGCAATAGCCTGGGCCTGTCCGCGTTCTTCAGCTCCTAATCCGGGGAATGCCGCCGGCGTATCGATCAAACAAATAACGGGATACCCAAATTTCTCGGCCTGCTGCATAGTTCGAGCCGCCTTGCGGTACCCTTCCGGGTTTGGCATCCCCAGGTTGCGTAGCTGTTTTTCTTTAGTGTCTCGACCCTTCTGGTGACACACCAGCATTACTGTTTGCCCATCGAATTTTGCTGGTCCTGTAATGATAGCGTGGTCGTCCCCAAAAGCGCGATCCCCGTGCAGCTCGAAGAAGTCATCACAAATGAGTCGAATATAATCCGCCGAGTATGGTCGATCTTTATGCCGTGCCACCAGCACTGTTTGCCAGGCGGTTAGCCGGCTATAAATCTCTTCTGTGCGCCTGCGCAGTTCGCGCTCCGCATCCTGTAGCTGCAAGTGCTCATCATGTTTCAACCGATCACCCTTACGCTGCAGCCCTGTGATCTTTTTCTCTAGTTCAGCTAGCGGCCTCTCGAATTCCAGGTCATATGCCATGGCGTTTCCTCTTACCTTGTCTCTTGATTGATCCTGGTTTCTCCGGTCACGTCAACTTTTGCATAGAAACGAAGCAGTCTTCCCAGCGTCTGCCGTAGGTCTCGTCTGTGCACAACCATGTCAATCATGCCATGCTGAAGCATAAATTCCGAGGTAACCGCTCCTTCAGGTAGTTTCACATGCATAAATCCCTCGATGACACGCGGCCCCGCGAAACAGATCAGCGCCCCTGGTTCTGCCAGGATTACATCGCCGAGCAATGCAAAACTGGCCGTTACACCCCCGGTGGTCGGGTCCGTCAACAAGCTAAAATAGGGGAGTTTTGCCTCCGCCAGTTTTGACAGTGCCGCCGCAGTTTTTGCCATCTGCATCAGCGAGTAAAGTCCCTCTTGCATGCGGGCGCCGCCAGAGGTTGAAGAGATCAGCACTGGTATGTTTTTTTCGATACCCAATTCAATGGCAAGAGTAATTTTTTCGCCCACCGCCGAACCCATACTACCGCCGATGAAGTTGAAATCCATCACGGCCAACGCCAGTGGTAGCTCCTCAATGGTTGCATGGCCAATCACAACCGCCTCATTCAATCCGACGTTTTCGCTCTCTTCTCTCAGCTTGCTGGTATATACCTGTGAGCGCACAACAAACTTGAGCGGGTCAACAGAGACAATATCGGAATCAAGTTCGACGAAGCTATCAGCATCGGTCAACAGCTCTATGCGCTCATAGGCGGAAAGTTTGAAGTGAAAGCTACAGCGGGGGCACACTTTCAGGTTCTTCTCCCAATCCCGGCCTACCAGCATCTCTTTGCACTTTGGGCACTTAAGTGCCAGGTTCCCCATAAAAGGTTTATCAGGCTTGGACCGGTTCCGCGAGGATGTCTGCGCTGGGGACGGTACCTCGGCTTCTTTGACCATGAACAACCTCCTCGTCAGTCTTGCGCGAAGAGCGCAGCCACAAAACTTTGGGGATCAAATGGCGCCAGGTTCTCAACCTTCTCTCCTGTGCCGATAAATTTGATAGGTACGTCCAGGTCGTCGGCGACAGCAAAGGCAAAACCTCCCTTGGCAGTGCTATCCAGTTTGGCAATGACCACACCCGTTAGCCCAATGTCTGCAGCGAATTGGCGAGCCTGCAACAGGGCATTCTGGCCCGTCGTCGCATCCATCACGATTAATAACTCATGTGGCCCTTTCGGGACGAATTTCTGAATGACTTTATTGATCTTCTTCAACTCTTCCATGAGGTTATACTTCGTTTGCAGGCGACCAGCGGTATCCACGATGAGAATATCACTTCCCCGTGTCGTTGCCGCCTGGATGGCGTCATAGACCACCGCGCCAGGATCAGAGCCCGGGTTCTGGCTGATAACTGGTACACCAACGCGATCCGCCCATACCTTGAGTTGATCAATGGCCGCCGCGCGGAAGGTATCGGCGGCGGCAAGCATGACACTATGACCTTCCCGGGTGAGCCGGTAGGCTAACTTCGCGATCGTTGTCGTTTTTCCTGAGCCATTGACTCCGATCACCAGGATCACTGTCAGTGGCGAATCTGTAGCAATACGCAGGCCAGAAGGCTTTCCAAGCAATTTTACCAGTTCCTCGCGTAGAGCGCGCTGCACCTGTGCTCCGCTCTTCATGCGCTCTTCAGCGGCTCGCTTCTGCAGTCGCTCCAGCAACCACGTAGTCGTGCCAGGACCAACGTCAGCCCGCAAGAGCGATTCCTCCAGCTCATCCCACAGCGTATCAGTGATCTCGTTTTGCCTGAAGGCATCTCCCAGGCGGCTAAAAATCTGTCGCGTGCGGCTCAGACTGTTTTTCAGCGGGATAGCGCCTTGCTCAGACACGGAATCCCCTTCTGCGCGCTCCTGAGCAGCCACGGCATCTTTTTTCGGTTCTTCTTGAGGTTTCTGCCCAAAGATTCTATTGAGCACGTCAGCATTGACTCCTTTATCTAGCTATCTTCTTAAATATCAATATTTTAAAAAAAGAGGGCAACACACCAAAAAGCTTAGCTGGTGAATATCCCTCAGCATAAGATAAAAGGCAAAAGGTACAAATACATGCCTTTTGCCTCCTCGTCCTATCGTACTGCAACAACCAGGGTTGACAAAAAGAGAATAGCAAGCCAGTGATAAAACCGCTAGCCTCTAGCCTCCCTTATTGACGGCTGCCGCGATACGAATGAAGTGACCCGTCACTAATGGGCTCGTTAATGATGATATCGCCATTACGGATCTTGATGTTGTACAGGCAAGAGGGATTAGTGCAGACCCAGGCCTTGTACTCAATGGAAGCTCCCTGGCTACCGAAATCCGAAAGCGGAACCAGATCACCTTCACTACATTTGCGACACCGGGGAAATGCATTTTCCACGAAATCGCCTCCTTCCTTATCCTTGGAGGATAGTATTCACCTGCTCTACCACATGGCAAAGCAAAGCAAACCAGTAAACCGAGGGGGAGCCTCCGCCACTGCATCCGCATCCCCATAGCAGGTTAGTATCCATGCTGTCGCTATCATACCACAAATTGCGTCTTGTGTCAGCTATTTGATGAAGAAAACTTCATCATTCTTCCAATCACCCTACACCCCCGTCGCTACACCCCCTGCCATAGCTTGCAGGTACGCGTGGATGAACGGGTCCACATTGCCCGCCAGGTACCCCTCTGTATCCCCCGTCTCATAGTTCGTCCGGTGGTCCTTCACGATATTATAGGGGTGGATGGTCACCGAACGAATCTGTGTACCGAAATCGGCCTGTACATTTTCACCCTTGAGCCGCGCTGCCTCCTCTTCTCGCTTCTTCTGCTCCCGCTCATAAAGACGCGCCTTGAGTAGCTTCATGGCAACCTCGCGGTTCTGAATCTGTGAGCGTTCATTCTGGCAGGTCACTACGATTCCCGTAGGAATGTGACGTATCCGCACCGCCGAATCTGTCTTGTTGACGTGCTGTCCGCCTGCACCTGTCGAGCGGTACGTGTCCACTTCAATATCTTCGGGACGAATCGTAATCTCGATTGCATCCTCTATGTCGGGCATGACCTCGACCTTGGCAAACGAGGTATGGCGGCGATGTGCAGCGTCAAAAGGCGAGAGACGGATCAGCCGGTGAGTCCCTATCTCTGATCGCAAATAGCCATACGCGTAGCGGCCCCTGATTTCGACGGTGACACTTTTAATGCCGGCTTCTTCACCCTCGCTGTAATCATAGATTTCCGTGCGGAATTTATGCTGCTCCGCCCAGCGCAGGTACATGCGTAACAGCATCTCAGCCCAATCCTGTGCGTCGACGCCGCCACTGCCGGCGTGAATGCTCAGAATCGCGTCGCGCTCGTCATGCTCTCCACTCAACATCAACGAGAATTGCAGTTCCTCGACTTTTTTCTCGATCTCTGCCACTGACTGCGCTACCTCTGCCTGCATATCTTCTATCTCTTCATCTGGCTCCTCCTCCAACAATTGAGCCAATCCCAGCAGGTCTTTCAGTTGCGTGTCAATATCTTCCCACGTGGAGACCTCTTCGCGCAGCGCGTTCAACTGCTGCATTTGTGCCTGAGCCTTGCGGTTATCGGACCAGAAGTCCTCCGCCATGCTCTCGGTCTCGATCGAACTTATTTGCTTTTGCTTGCTAGCCAGGTCAAAGACGCACCATAGTTTTCTGGACGCGTCCCTGTAGTCGTTCAATTTGAGATGTTAATTCATTCATATCGCACATTGTACCACTTTTCGGATGGATGGTACATCTCGGATTATATATGGTTGGAGGATATCGTCCGCAATATTGTTACCTAAAGTGGTATAATACACGAATATCGATACCTGTGGATCACTCGGAAGAGCTCATCAAGGAGTACTGGCCATGCTGCATTTCGTGCGCCGCTCTCTCCTGTTCCAATTACTGAGCGTCTACCTTCTCTTTGTCGTCGTCGTGCTGATTGGAGGCCTGGGAGTCAACGCTGTGGTCGAGCAGCGGCTGCGCAATGACGCTCAGGCATCAGACCAGGCGCTGGCACAGGAGATCGCGGTTGAGACCAACCTCCACCTGCTCGACGCCGAAAACTCGCTTGTCGCGCTAAGCAAGCTTACGGCAAAGGCCAATACTCCTGTCGCGATGGAGAGCATCTTCCAGGCATTCCTGGCCGCGCGCAGCGACGTGGATCACCTCTACTTTCTCGATCCACTAGGCGCCATAAGAGTCTTCTGCCCACAGTTGCCAGACAAGTGCCAGGACAGCTTAGTGGCGGAATTCTCGCCGCCCAACGTCATCCAGCGGGCCATTGCCCCCCAGCGCCACCCGCACCCGGTCTTCGAGGTGGGTGCTGTGGTTGAACCAACCTTCAACGCTGGCGTCATCATCGCTGAACCTGTAGATGATAGCAGCGGGAAGTTAGTCGGCGTCATAGCGACCAACTTCTCACTTGCCCAACTCAGCGTGCCCCTGAAGGCCGTTGTCCAGGCGCAGCAGGATCAGGGCCGCCGCCTCATGATCGGCCTGGTCGATGATCGCGGAGAACTCATCGCTACCCCCGACCCCAGGCGAATCTTGCAGACGGTCCTGGACGAGTTGCCGGGCGCCGACCAGGCGCTGCACGGCAGTGTGGCCTCACGTCAGGGACCGGGGCCTGGTGGCCAGGACTGGCTTTTCAGCTCCGTTCCCGTCCCGGCTGCCCACTGGGCTGTTGTTGTGCAGAGGCCTGCAGCCGAGGCGCTGGCCGTCGTCAACCAGTTCCATCTCTGGTTGCTGGCTGCAGCGCTGCTCTTCGCCATCGGTGGCTTGCTGTTCTGGCTCATACTGCTGGGCCGTGTCATCCGCCCCCTCCATACCCTTGCCATCGAGCATCAGGCGCTGCCTGCCTCGGAGCAATCAATCCCGGTGCATGCCACCGTGCTCTCAGGTCGTGATGACGAGGTTGGTGATCTGGCACGCTCGCTCGTACGCCTGGAGCTCGACGGGCTGGAAAAACTTGGCGAGTTGCGCACGTTGCTCGAAACCTCGAATGCTGTGGTCGGGTCGCTTGACCCGCACGCCGTCGTGGGAAAGATCATGCGCGAGGTGCGACGGCTGGTGGATGTGCAGGCCGCTGCGGTGCTCCTGCCCGACGAGCAGGGCGTGCTGCGCGTGCTGGCCAGTGACGGTCATAGCAAACACTATGATCATAGCCTCTCCCTGTCTCCTGAGAACGTGAGTTCGGCCGCGGTGCTGGCACTGAGCTCTGGCAAACCGGTGCAGAAACTGCTCACTCCCGAGCAACCAGTGCCTTCTTTCTCCTACGACGAAGGCTTTCGCTCGGTATTGGGGATCCCCATCATCAGTCGACACGCGGGAGGTGTGGTTCTGCTGGTGCATCGCACCGAACCCCATCCCTTCAACCAGAACGAGATCGACTTACTGCTGACGTTCGCCAACTACGCTACACTCGCCTGGGAACACGCGGTGCTCTACGAGCGCAGCGATGAGCGGCTACGCGTGGTGGCCCGAGAAAACGAGCAACTTTACCAGCAGGCCTCGGAGGAGAAGCAGAAGCTGGAGGCGATCATGGGCAGTATGAGTGATGGGCTTGTGCTGACAGGCATCGACGGGACAGTGCTGTATGCCAACCTGGGAGCCAGTAATATCGTGGGCCTGCCCAGCGAGGCGCTGGAGCGTCACCACATCAGCGCGCTCTACGATGCACTGCGCACAAGGGCAGTGGATCCTGCGGATTGTGAGCGCGTCCTTGCTCAGGCTGAATCTGCTGATGCCACTGAGTTGTTTGTTGAGATCATGCGCTATGGTAGGCGCCATGCCATCCACTTGCGGCAGTTCGACGTGGGAGACGAGTCAGGGCAAGCCATTGGGCGCGGCCTCCTGCTGCGCGATGTGACGCGTGAGCGTGAGCTCGACGAGTTCAAGACGACGTTGCTGGCGGCGGTCGGCCATGAATTGCGTACGCCCCTGGCAGCGATCAAAGGCCATGCCTCGACGCTGCTTCAGAAAGACGTGACCTGGTCACTCGCTGACCAGCACCACTTCCTGCAGACAATCAGCGGCGAGGCCGATCGGTTGGCGCAGCTCGTAAGTAATCTGCTCGACCTCTCACGCCAGGAAGCCGGGCTGCTCACCCTCAATCGTGTACCCTCCCGTGTGCAGGATCTCGTAGCGAAGACCATCGACCAGCTCAATCACACGGATATCATGTTATCTTTGCATATCCCCGATGACCTGCCTCTGGTCAACGTGGACAGCTCGCGCATAGAGGTCGCGCTCCGCAACTTGGTTGCCAACGCGCTGGCGTATGGTCAAAGCGAAGTGCGCATTACCGCCGGGAGGCGGGACGATGTAGTTGTCGTATCGGTTTCGGACAATGGGCCTGGTATCGCTCCCGATGAGTTGCCACATGTGTTCGAGCGTTTCTATCGGGCGCGGCATGGCCGCCAGCAGCGTTCTGGTGGCACTGGCCTCGGACTGGCCATCTGCAAGGCCTTCATCGAGGCCCACGGAAACGCCATCTGGGCGGAGAGCAGCGTGCAGGGCACCACTATCTCGTTCTCGCTGCCGCTTGTCTCCCCTGCTGTTCCCCCGGTGCCGGTTGATACCACGGCAGTAGAGCTCCCGACCGAGGAACGGAGGTTCGTATGACGACGAGGACGAAGCGTATCCTGCTCGCCGAAGATGAAGTGGCGCTGCGCGATTTCGTGAGCCGAAACCTGCGCGCCCGCGGCTTTGAAGTACTGGAAGCGAGCAATGGGTTGGAGGCTATAGCCCTGTGGGAGCGGGAAGATCCCCATCTGCTGATTCTGGACATCATGATGCCGCGCATGGACGGCCTCGAAGTCTGTCGGCGCGTGCGCGAGCTCTCTGCCGTGCCCATCATCGTGTTGACTGCGCTGGATGCTGAAAGCGACAAGGTCGCAGCGCTTGATCTCGGCGCGGACGATTACCTGACCAAACCCTTTGGCGTGGAAGAACTCCTGGCACGTGTGCGCGCCGCGTTGCGGCGCACGCAGTGGGAAGTGATGCTGCCCACTGGCGACATGAAACGATTTGGCGAACTCGAGATTGACCTGGCGGGGCATATCGTGCGGCTTCGAGGGGAGGAGGTGCGGCTATCGCCGACAGAGTTTTCTCTTCTGGGACTGCTTGTCTCCAACGTAGGCAAGGTACTCACTCATCGTGTGCTGCTGCAGAGTATTTGGGGACCTGAATACGGTGGCGAGGCCGAGTATCTGCGTGTGTATATCAACCGTTTGCGCCAGAAACTGGAGCCGGACCCTGCCAATCCGCGCTACTTACTCACCGAGCCGGGCGTTGGCTATCGCTTTGTTGCGCCGGAAACCAGGGGAACTCGCAAGCTCCCTCCTCAAGAGCGGAGTAGCAGCGACGAAGGCGCACACGCCGACAACGAATAAGGCTGCCTATCCTACCTTAAATCGGCTCCGTCAGTTTGCCAAGTTTATCGGTCAATTTGATGTTTTCGGAAGAGTCCACCGGGCAGGCGATAACCGAGACCACGTCATCTGCCAGTGCCCGTTTCAATGTGGGCAACAGTTCTTCTGCGCTCTGGATGCGATAGCCTTTTGCCCCAAAGCTTTCCGCAAAGCGCACAAAATCGGGATTGGTAAAGGTCACGTGGGAGTGACGCCCCAGTTCCAGATCCATTTTCCATTCGATCAGACCGTAGCTGTCATCCACCCAGACGAGCACGACAAAAGGAGTGCGCTCTCGAATCGCCGTTTCCAGCTCCTGGGCATTCATCAGAAAGCTGCCATCCCCCATCACTGCCAGGATCTTGCGGTCGGGATAGGCCAGTTTGGCCGCGATCGCTCCTGGGAGGGTGAACGCCATGGTCGACAGCCCATTGGAGACCAGGCAGGTATTGGGCTGATATGCCGGGTAGAGCCGTGCCATCCACATTTTGACTGCGCCCGTGTCAGCGAGCACAATATCGGAGTCGCCCAGAGCGGCGCGGATATCGGCTACCAGCCGTTGTGGTTTCACCGGAAACGATGCATCACGTGCTCCTTTCTCCCGTTCCTCCTGGAGCACCGCACGGATTTTCTGCCCGATCGCCGTCAGGCTGGGTTTTGGAGCGAGCTGTTGTGCCAGTTCGTCAAGCGTCAGCGCAATATTGCCCTCAATGCCGACAGCAAGCGTGTAGTGGTCATCGACTTCTGCCGGAAATGTATGAATGTGGATGATCTGCTTATCGGCCGATGGGTTGATCTGGGCTGGAGAGAACTCCTGTAACTCGTAGCCGACACAGAGTACCACATCAGCCTGGTCAAAGCCAAAGTTCACGTAATCGCGGCGCATAAAGCCGACCGTTCCCAGGGCATTGGGATGATTGTCAGGGAAGACCCCTTTGCCCATAAAGGTCGTTGTGACCGGAATGGTGAGCTTTTCAGAAAAGCGTACCAGGGCCTCCTGGACATGAGCCCGAGCAGCTCCATATCCGGCAAGCAGCAGGGGAGCTTTGGCCTGTTGCAGCAGCGTCACCGCGCGGGCAAGTTGTGAGGGAGAGGGGGCGGCATCACGCACAATGTTGACCGGCAGTGGGTGGGCACCTGGGGATGCTGGCATCGTCTCAATGTCTTGAGGGATCGCTAGGTAGACGGCTCCGGGGCGCAGGGTTTGTGCCTGCTTGAACGCTTTGCGCACCATTTCCGGTACAGCCTCCGGAGTGAGGACCGTTTCAGCCCACTTGGTCACCGGCTTGAACATGTTGACCAGGTCAACACTCTGGTGAGACTCTTTGTAAATGCGGTCGAGGCCCACCTGGGCGCTGATGGCAACCAGCGGTGCGCTATTGGTGGTGGCATCTGCCGTCCCCAGCAACAAGTTGATCGCACCCGGCCCGAGTGTGGCGCTACAGACCCCGGCCTTTCCGGTCAAACGTCCGTAGATGTCGGCCATGAAGGACGCTCCTTGCTCATGGCGTGTCAGGATATACCGGATGGATGAATCGCGCAGCGCGTCAATGAAATGAATGTTTTCTTCACCAGGAATGCCGAAGATATATTGGACTCCTTCGTTTTCCAGGCACTGGACGAGGAGTCTGGCCGTCATCGACTTGGGGTGTGCTGTCATCGCTTTTCTCTCCTTATCTTCTATCCCGGACAGAATTTAGAACGACCGGGGCAGACCAAGTACATGTTCGCCCACGTAGGCGAGAATGAGATTGGTCGAAATCGGCGCCACTTGATACAGCCTCGTCTCCCGGAATTTGCGTTCGATATCATAGTCAACGGCGAGCCCGTAGCCTCCGTACGTCTGCATGGCGACGTTGGCCGCCTCCCAGGAGGCGTCAGCCGCCAGCAGCTTTGCCATATTGGCCTCCGGTCCACATGGCTCCCCGCGGTCGAAGAGCTCCGCCGCCCGCAGCCGCATCAGGTCGGCAGCTTCCACATGGATGTGGGCCTGGGCAATGGGAAACTGGATACCCTGGTTCTGGCCGATAGGACGACCAAAGACATGGCGCTCCCTCGCTCGTTGCGTTGCCCGCTCCACAAACCAGCGGCCATCGCCAATACACTCGGCAGCGATGAGAATGCGCTCGGCGTTCATGCCATCCAGGATGTAGCGGAAGCCGAGCCCCTCTTCGCCAATGAGATTCTCTGCCGGCACCTCCACGTGCTCGAAGAGCAGTTCGTTGGTCTCGTTGTTGATCATGACACGAATAGGCTTCACGGTGAGTCCGTGACCAAGCGCTGCGTGCAGGTCCACGAGGAA
>MNIY01000116.1 GCA_001919995.1 Ktedonobacter sp. 13_1_20CM_4_53_11 | reverse complement strand
GATTTCCGGGGCGCGCAGTTCGCAATATCTCAGCGCATTGCTATTCCTGGCGCCATTGATCGGTGAACCGCTTGAAATTACTGTGGTAGATGATTTGAAATCACAAGCGCTCATACATATTACCCTTCATGTATTACGCGAGGCAGGCATTGTTGTCGAACATGATGCGGCGCTGCGTCATTTCTCCATAGCAGCGGGCCAGCACTATCAGACTCGCGAGTATAGTGTGCCAGGAGACTATCCCTCTGCCGCGGCGCTCTTATCGGCGTGCGCGGTAACTACTGATCCGGCCAGCCAGATCACACTCACGCGACTGCGCCCGGACGAGGAGATCGGTGTGGAACTTATGGGAGCGCTGCGAGCAATGGGCGCTGACGTTGTTGTCGAGGGTGAAATGGTGAGACTGCGAGGAGGGAGACGGCTGCGAGGCATCGAGATGAATGGTGATGGCGCGATAGATTGCATCCCGGTGCTGGTAGCGGCGGCATGTTTTGCTGAAGGGGAGAGTGTTTTCTATAATATTGAGGGTCTGCACTACAAAGAATCTGACCGCATCAATGACCTCTGTATGGAACTACGACGGGCCGGTTGTATCGTCATGCCGCGCGATGATGCTATTATCGTGCGTGGGCAGCCGCAGGGAGTTGAGGGTGGGGTGGTTGTCGATGGTCATTCAGATCACCGGCTGCTGATGGCGCTGGCAATCGTTGGATTACGCAGTAACCGGGGCCTGACACTTGTGGGTACCGGGCATATCGCAAAGAGCTACCCGCACTTCTTTGAGGATTTGCAGCAGCTGGGGGTGGAGGTGCGCTAGCGGAGTTTGCCAGGAATTGCTAATTTCAGTCCCCTCAAGCGGGTCGTGAAAGGACATGGCTCCTGCTGCCCCCAGAGGGCAAGTAGACACACCAAACCCGAAAAGATCAAGTGCAAATGCACTAAGGAAAAAATGGAAAAATGTGGGTGAGGGTGATACAATAGCGTTTGGCTGCGGAAGAATTGCCGTTGCGTATGCGTGGCACAACGGCTAGATGAGTTTTCGCTCATTTGAAAGGAAATCAAGGTGTACAGGTTCAAAGGCTTTGATAGCGAACAGTGCGGAGATAATATGTCCGCGTTAGAAGCTGTCGTCAATGCCTGGATGGAATCGGACCACCCACGCATTCGTCATGTATGCCAGAGTATGCGCGGTGAGCATATACTCCTTAGCTTTGTCTACGAGGAGGCACGTGAACTTGAGCAGCGTGTCTCTGCTCAAGCCCAGACGACGAGTGCGATGCCCAGGTTCTTTGACGATGATTACCCCGAGGAACAGCCTACCAATCCACGTTTGCCAGCATCACAACCACCGATGCCCATGCATTAACCCATTTGTGAGCCGCAGGAACAATTAGCACATCAATAATCGAATGTAAGGAACATAATGTCTACTCCATACCTGGTTTATTGTACCCCTGATGGGGATATACACGAAGAGCCGCGATTACAGGCACTGACCTTTGGTAATCAACCATTAGCCGCTACTGAACTCATATCGGTGCCGGATGGCGTCACCTTATCGATGATGCCTGATCGCCTGGCAGTCGGGCAGAAACGGAACGGGGGACAGCAGGTCATCCCGGCGTCGCGTGGTTGGGCTGCAGCGGCGCTCTTGCCTATCGGTTATACACGCACACAACTGCCTGCCTACGAGAAAGTGCCGGGTACGGAGCCATTACCCTTTTTCGGCTATAGTGCGGTGGCGGGCATGAATGGCCGCCTCTATGTCGCGGCTATGAAGACAGATGACCCGCGCAAATGGCATCCACGCGCTTTTAACAGGCGAGCACTGACCCATTTAGTCAATGAGAAACAGGCCGCTTACCCGCGTAACCGGATTATAGCGCAGCACGCGCACTGCGCGCTCGATTACTCCTGTCCCACGGCCAGCAATCTCTTTTTTGGCCGTTGGGAGATGGCAATTGCGGTCTCCCCCGGCTGCAATGCACGCTGTATAGGCTGTATCTCGAAACAGGAAGAGGAGGACCTGATCTCACCGCAGGATCGCCTTGGCTTCATTCCTACCGTCGATGAGATTGTGGAGGTTGCTCTGCCGCACTTAGAACAGGCGGAGGAGGCAATTGTCAGCTTCGGACAGGGCTGCGAAGGTGAGCCACTGTTACAGTGGCGGCGTATCGAGCAGGCCATCACGGCTATACGCGAGCGAACTGATAGGGGCGTGATCAACATCAACTCCAATGCCAGCAACCCACGCTGGCTACAACGCCTCTATGATGCAGGTCTCGATACCATCCGCGCCAGTACGATTTCTGGACACCCGGAGACCTACACTGCTTATTATCGCCCTCTAGGCTATAGCTTTGAGGATGTCAAAGAGTCGCTCAAGCGGGCGCGTGATGCCGGCGTTTATAGCTCCATCAACCTGCTGTGTTTTCCTGGCATGATCGACCGCGAGCGAGAGGTAGAGGCCCTGCTCTCCTTTTTGAAGGAGACGGGTCTGCGGCTGATCCAATTGCGCAACCTCAACATTGATCCGGAGGTGTTATTGCCGCGCATGCCTGCCTTTGATTCGATGGGTGAGGCGCTGGGGATGCGCACGATGATCGAGATTGTTCAAAGGGAGGCTCCGGAGGTGGAGATTGGCAATTTTACACGCCCGGTAAAGCGTGTGCTACCGCAAGCTGTAGGTAAAGTACTTCGAGCTTAGAAACCGGCGGCAAGCTCTTCGAGGGTCACGGAGGCTGTGCCGACTTTGCCCACGACGACGCCGGCAGCGTAGTTCGCCAGCTTCGCGGCTGATGCTATATCCATGCCTGCTGCCAGGAGGAGAGCGAGTACAGCAACCACAGTGTCACCTGCCCCGGTGACGTCGTAAATGACACGTGACAGGGCGGGGATATGGAGGGGAGTATCGTGGTGGGTAAACAGGGACATTCCCTGTGGGCCACGTGTGATCAATAGCGCGCTGCCGCCGGTTTCATCCTGGAGGCGGTCGGCTACCTGCTCAAGGGTCATGTTGCCCTCTTCGTTATGCACGGCGATGTTCGCTTCCGTCATGTTGGGCGTTACCACGGTAGCGCCGCGATAGCGGGAGTAGCGATGGCCTTTAGGATCGACAATGACAGGGATGTTGGCCTCTTTACAGAGGTTGATCAGGGAGCTGAGCAAGGTATCGGTCAGGACACCTTTGGCGTAGTCTGAAAGCACGCAGGCGTTAAGGGTGTCGAGCTGTTCCTGGACGCAATCGAGTATGTTACGCTCGGCCTCTGCCGGGATCAGGTGCCGCTCTTCACGATCTGTGCGCAGCATTTGCTGGCTATGGGCGAGGATACGGGTTTTGGTGGTAGTGGGTCGATCCGGGCAGGGGTACAAATGCATTGAGATGCGAGGAAGTTCGGATAGGATTTCAAACAATTTTGCTGCCTGGGTATCGGCTCCGACGACGCCGGCGAGGCATACATTACTGCCAAGGGCAGCGAGATTCGCGGCTACGTTCCCGGCGCCACCAAGGGCATAGGTCTGGGAACGTATCTCGACCACTGGGACGGGTGCTTCAGGGGAGATACCACGCACATTTCCCCATAAATATTCATCCAGCATGACATCGCCGACAACCATAATGTTGCATGTTGGTATGATTTCCATGAGCTGCTCGACACGCATTAAAAAAACCTCCGTAATAATTTTTACATATCATTAAGAACCCTGCTAGCTTGTCAGGCTTTCCTCGATTAGTTCGCAGAGGACGTGGATTACTGCCATGTGGCCCTGCTGGATATATGTTGTATTGGCGCTTGGAATGGGGAGATGGTGACTGACCATCGTGCCCAACGTGCTGGCGCCTTCACCGGTCAGTCCGACTGAGCTCATTTGCAAGGCATTGGCTACTTCCACGGCGGCCAGCACATTTTTGGAGCGGCCGCTGGTGGAGAGGGCTACGAGGATATCTCCTGGACGGCCAAGGGCCTGCACCTGGCGGGCAAAAATCTGTTCAAAGCCGTAGTCGTTGCCGAGGCTGGTGAGCGCGGAAGCGTCGACGGTCAATGCGATGGCCGACCAGCCCGGGCGTTCGCGGCGGAAGCGCCCTACCAGTTCGGCTGCGAAGTGCTGGGCGTCGGCAGCGCTGCCACCGTTGCCGCATATCAGTATCTTGCCGCCCGCGCGCAAGGCGTTGGTCAGGAGTTCCGCAACGACGACAATAGCGGGGGCGAGTTGAAGGGCTGTCCGGCGGATGACGTCACTGCCTTCGATGAGTTCGGCGATTGCTTTCTGTTCGGCTGTGCCGCGCTGGTTGTTTGATGTGAGTTTCATAAAGATAGCTCGCTTTTTGTTTTTTTTAAGAGTCTGCGCGCAGCAGTGGCTACAGGATCGACGCCGAGAAGCGCGAGACAGTCGCGGGTGGCACATCCTTCAGGTGTGCCGAGATCGTGACCCCGGTAGAAGCAGGGCATACAGGGGAGATTCAGGCGGACTATGAGCGCCTGCTGCCCGGCTTTTTCATCTGCGAAGGGGCCCCATGCCTGGGCGTTCGTCAGGCCGAAGATGGCTACGGTGGGAGTACCAGCGGCGACGGCCAGGTGGACGAGCGCGGAGTCGTTGCCGATGAAGAGATCGACCTGTTCGAGGAGGGCCGCGGTGACTTTGATGCTGCCTCTGCCCGCCATGCTGCGTACAGGCATCTCGGAGTGCATCATGTCTATGATGTGCTGGTGGAGTTCGGCCTCTTCGGGGCCTCCTAACAGGAGCAACTGTCCTCCCACGCTGGAATAGAGGGTATCTGCCAGCTGCGCGAAACGCTCTGGCGCCCAGCGCCGGGCTGTACTGTAGCCACCACTGCCAGGATGCATAGCGATGATGGGATGCCTGATGTTTTGAGGCGTTTCATGTTCGTAGAGCAGTTGCCATGCTTGTCGATGGTCTGCCTCGCTCAGGGGTACCACCAGTCGTTTATCTTTTGTTTTTGCGCCAACGGCTCCTGCCACTGCAAGGTAGTATTCTGCTTCATGCATGGCCCCAAATCCATTGTCCTTGACACGCACATTGAGGAACCAGCCATGCCCGTTGTCCAGGCCCACGCGCCATTGCGCGCCCGTGGCACGCAACAGCAACTGGTGTTTCAAGCGCCCGAAGGGGAGCGTTAGATGATGGAGCAGGAGTACGGCGTCGTAATGACCATCGCGCAGGTCGCGCCAGAGTGGTTTGAGTCGAAGAAGGTTGTGCGGACGAGTCAAGAACTGCTGTGGATAATCGAAGAGGTATTTGTCGAGCACGATGATGCGATCGATGACCTGCCAACCATTGAGGATGCCTGCGGAGTCTGGGGTAACCAGGAGGTCGATGTGGGCGTGGGGATACGTTTCGCGCAGGGCACGCAGGGCTGGCGTGGCGAGGAGGAGGTCGCCAATACCTGCCATTTTGATGACCAGAATGTGTACGTTTTCTGGAAGGGTTACAGGTTGAGTTTTTTTCATATATTTACATTACTCTTTAATTTTGTCTGGGCGATCTCGAATACTTGAGTTGGTAAGATATTTTTCATGCATTGTGTCGTGGAATAACGGCAGTCTGCTGTTGTGTCCTTTGCGTTGTAGCAAGGACTGCACCAGATGCCACTGCGGAGCACGGTAGCATCGGGGCTGACGGGGCCGCCAAGAGAAGGGTTGGTGGGGCCATAAATGCCGATAATGGGCGTGCCACACGCTACTCCCATGTGCAGCGGGCCGCTATCGCCGCTGATTAAGAGGTCGGCGCGTTGAAGAAGCGCGGCAAGCTGGGTCAGGCTGGTCTTGCCTGCCAGGTTGATGGCCTGTTCATGCATGCGGCGGGTCACCTGCTCGATCTGCGGCATGTCGACGGGAGCGCCAGTCAGGACGACCTGCGCACCTCCCTGGCGAATCAGGTGATCTATCAGCGTGGCCCAGTGGGGAATGGGCCAGCGTTTGGACTGCCCGTTGTTTGAGTTGATGTGGCAGGCTATCAGTGGCTTATGCGGTTGCAGGCCATGCTGGAGCAGCAATTGCTCGGTCTCCTGGCGCGTCTTTTCATCGACGTAGAGGCGCGGGATGCGATCTTCAGGAGTGAGCGTTGCGCCGGCCGCCTGCGCAAGCACCAGGCAGTAATCGACTTCGTGTTTGTTGTCCAGGGGTGCCCAGTGGCGCCAGCGACCAGGGATACCGCCGGGTAGGCTGTCGGTCATGAAGCCCGGATAGCCCTCGCGTCCGTAGCCGACGCGCCTGGGGGCGCCACTTAAGACGGCCAGGACAGCGGCCCAGTTGGCGTAGACACTGACTGCCAGGTCGTAGTGGCGGGCACGGAGCCTGCGCCGCAAGCTGATTGCCTCTCGCCAATTTTTAGGCTGCAAGAGCGCTTTGGGGCGCCGCCAGATGTTTGGGTCGTAGGTAATGATCTCGCTGAGATTGGGGTCGTAGCTGGCTACTCTGGCACTGGCGGGCAGCGCCAGCAGGTCGATTTCCGCCTCAGGATAGGTGCGCTTCAATGCGCGCACAACCGTGAGCGAGAGTACCAGGTCACCTATGAGATCGAGGCGAATTACCAGAATGCGGCGCGGATGAAAGGTCGCAGGCGTCAAGGGAGGATAGCGCTTGCCTCGTCTTCCCAGCCAGAGGAAGCCGCCGATGATGCTCATCAGCAGGTAGATGATTTTCCCTACAATGCTCCTACTCGTGTGGATAATGCGCTTGCGGCGCTGCCAGCTGGCACCGGGTGCTAGCGGATAACCGTAGTCGTCGACATTACTCAGTTGTTCTTCTCTATATGACATGCATTTTCCCTGGCTACCATAAAAACGTGGCGTGGGCACCCATCTCCATTTATGGGACGGGAGGAAACGCCAGCTCTCCTTTCTGTGTGTACCCATAGCCGTCTGCTCGTTGCAGCATGCGGCAATACTTCTTGCCAATATCCGTGACCGTCCCTCCTGCCGTGGCAATCGTGAATGCCCCACTCGCTTTGGCTGACATCCTTCCAACATGCGTGCCTGCATGCTTGAGGTGAGGAGGAACTACCGCTTTCACCAGATCCCCTGTGCGAAAGCCGTGCTTGAACTTCTTCTGCTTCGGGTTGGTACGAGGAAAGCCGCTTTTATTCATGAGACACATCTGCCGTCTCCCATGTCCATAGGCTGCAATGGAGAGAGGTCGCACCTGCCCGATGTGCAACACTTCCGGGGTGCTTGCCCCCACACAAGCCGCGTCACACCAATGTGTCTTCTCAAGCCCTCGTGTGATGCGATTGAACTTCGTTCTCCCGCCACTGCCACACTCCAGAGGCAACCCGAAGGCTTTGAGCTGGGCGTGAAGCACCCACCGCGTGATATTCACGGCTGCAGCATCTTTGAGTGGAGACTTGGCTTGTGCTAACAGTTTTGCCAGCAGTTCAGGTTGGTGAGCCAGGAACACCCGTATGTCTTGCGTTCCTTTCCTGGTGTTACAAGGCTCACAAGCCAGCGTAAGATTGCAGACACGATCATCGCCTGACTTACTGCGTGGGTTGATGTGCTCAACTTCTAAGGGCACATCCTTGGCACCGCAATAGGCACACTGCCTGCCCCACTTGTCGAGCAAGTACTCTCTGACCTCGTAGCCAGAGAGGGTCCCTTGCTGGTAGTTGACGCCGCTGATTTCGGGGTGGTCCATCTGCTGCAAGTCAAACTTGACCAGTTCTTGACTGATGGCTGTGATAGGACAGAGGCGCACGAGCCGCTTGACCCAGGTGATCACGTTGCACACCCGACTCTGGACAGAGGGGGCGATCCACCCTTTTTTCTTGGTGCCTCGGTTGTCAAATCTGGATTGGCGGTACCGGCTCTTGCGTTGCCGCCGACTCCGACGGGCCGCTCGCCGTTTCTCTAAGCGCTCCCTGATTGCATCCCCGCGATGGATCAACGAAGCTGCAAACACCACTTCGCCCGAGGCGTCATTGACTATCGCCAGACCGGTCGTCTTGCTGCCAGGATCAAGCTTGACGCGCAGCGGCCAAACGTGTGGCGAGGAGGCAGCAGACTTCAAGATGATCGTGAACGGATACCTCTTGAAGACTGCTGCTTGCCCCAATGAGAGCAGTCTTCTCGCCCTGCCAGGGTGCACCGGATTAAGCGCTTGTTTGTTCGTATCTAAGACAAATACTTTACTCAATGGGCTTTCCTTTTGCTCTTACGAGCCTCTGCTTACGCAGGTAATGGTGGCCTCGACAAGGTTATGGAGCGGTTTAGCGTTAGTAGCACTTCCTTAACCCGTTACAGATGTTTAACTGCTAACCGTAGAGGTCAAGGCTGGCCTCGCACCCTGACGTACCTAATTTCGCTCCTAACGTAGTGCTTACGCACTGAGTCTGGTCAGGTAGGGCCTCTGCAAGCCCGTCCCCTTCTAGGGGATTGGGTCCCTGACTCTATCTCTATGACGTATGAGAGGGCGAAGTAGCTTCTGTGTTTAGTAGCGTTTTGATGGCGTCCTCCACTTGCTGCTCTGAGACCAGCCGTACACAGGGGTGCGCCGGGAGTTCCTCTGGGCGAAAATCCAGGCGACCACAGGGAATGGTGGGACAGGTTGGGCAGCGATGAGTTGAGGCGATGACCACGTGGCGTTCTGCTGTTCCCCAGGGACCAAAGATGCGCGGGTCGGTCGACCCAAAAATATGGATGGTTGGCGTACCCTGCGCTACCGCCAGGTGTAGCGGGCCATTATCGACGCCAAGTACGAGCTTTGCGCGCTGTAATAGTGCCGCCATCTGGCCGGTGGTCATATCCGTCATCAGCAGCGGCGGTGAGGTTATGCCATGGGCAATCTCCTCCAGCATTGGCCGCTCGCTTTGACTGCCAGTAAGGATGATACGCGCAGGCGCGGGAGTTGTCAACAACCCGGGAATGGCGTTAGCACAGGCGGACCATGCTGCTGTGCGCCAGAGTTTG
>MNIY01000159.1 GCA_001919995.1 Ktedonobacter sp. 13_1_20CM_4_53_11 | reverse complement strand
CAGCCGGGGCAGATGGAGTTTAGGGGCAAGCACTGGCGTGCGGTGTTCAGATGGAGAAGTGGTGACGGTATCAGGAACACGTCCTTGAAGAGCTGCGCTCCTCTCTTCTGCTGGTACCCCCGCTTGAAGCTTGGGGATCGTTCCCCCCTTCACTTGGGAGCGCTCGTCAGTTGAAACGCGGGGTTCAGCCGTGAGTGCTTCGGCTATGTCCTCTAAGCGCGCAATCGTCAGGTCGATAGTGCGTCCAGCATATTTCTTGCGAGTCCGGCGGCCCTGGTTGCGGTAGGCGTACCAATAGCCCTCGCCATGAAGCCTCGACTCTTTCCGGAGCGTCAGGCGCCCGTGTTTGCCCTGGAAGGCAAAGGAGGAGCCATCGACCAGCCCGATGAATCCGGATCTATCCTCGGTGTGCAGAGGATGATGGCTTCTGTCGCCCTGCTGATGCAATTCATATCTATCTCGCTCTGGTGACCAGATCACTGCGTACACTGCTGCTTTTGGCATACGGTTCTCACGAACATGCTTATTTTATTACCCAACATGGGGTGAGTATAGCAGATGAGCAAGAGAGATGCAAACACAGGATTTCACAAGATGTCTTGGACAATATGTCTTGGGGAATACAATGTACTCATCATTGTCTATTCCAGTGCCAGATATCCCCAAAAACAGTGCCCAGGGAAGCCATAATTGCTCCCACCAGCATCGCTATCGGCAATGTGAGCAGCATAGCTAACCAGCCGGGTTCAAGCACATGAACCACGTCTGGCGGCAGTGGGATGGCAGGAGCCCAAAGGCTGAAAGCATGCGCAATACCTGGAGGGATCACCACCGCAGGCACCGCCATCAGAACACCTAAAAGCCACGTTCCTCGCAGCTCGTCATTCCTTGCCTCGCCAGATCGACGTTGCCAGGAGACCGCCGCTTCCACCATCAAGGCACATACCAGATAGAGGAGCGGCAACATGGCAATTGTCACGTCGAATACAGGCTCGCGCCCCAGGCGATAGGTGAGTCCAAGCCTCGCTACCATGAAACGTAGCGCAAGCGGGGTAAAGGTCTCCGTTGCCAATGACAAAGGCCAGAGGATCAAGATCATCAGCAGTGTTATGCCTGGTTTGCGGATACACAGATACAGGCTGATGGGGAAGAGACTCGCCGCAAGGACCAGGATGAGTGGGTAGGTTATAAGCTGTACTGGGCCAAGCACGATGGGGATGAAAGCCGTCAATGCCGGTAAAACTACTTCCTGGAACCCTGCCAATAGCACAACGATTCCCCACTCAGGTCCATTGAGCCAGAGAAGGCGGGGAGATGGATCCTCCACCTGTCGTTCATAGGCTGCTTCCGACGCGAAGGCATAAATAATGCCCAGCACTCCTATAACCGCGCCAAGATGTCCCATGAGATGGAATGGAGCCCAAAACGTGACATCAACGCCATACAATACGTGCCAGTAGTTATCGAGAGGGGCGGCTATTGCGTCGATGAGCATGCCAATACCCAAAAGGATGAAACCAAGAGGCGCATGGAAGAACCAGAGGATATTGACGGTTGAGCTATCATCCACCCCCGCTTTCTTCTGATAGTAGCGCAGTGTATCTACCAGCACCACACACAAGGCAATCAACCCTGCACCTGCTATACCTGTATACATCATGATGTGCGGCGGAATCCAGAATTGATCGCGCCCAACCATGTCATGCCATCGCCGATCCCATGCCAAACCGAATTCTGCTAGCAGCAGCAGGCAGAGCACAATCCAGGCACTGACCTGGCGGATTCTATGCTCTGTGATATCGGGTCGCATCGATGCTGACTTGTGAGAGGCTCTCTTTCCTTTTGTCTGAGCGATGGCACGTACCATGGGAATTCCCTCCTTCATCCAATAGTATTAAAAAGAGCGTTGTGGCTTCTCCTGGCGTACCCATGCGCGCAATCTCTTGCGCCAACGCACCTGCACCAGGATGAAGGCAATAAGCAATGGAAGCGGGGACAGACCAATAAGCCAGCCTAGCCATATCGGGATGGCGGGTGGACCAAGAACGTCGATGGGGATATCACCGGCAAAGGAGCCAGCGGGGCCGCTTGCTGTCATGTGGAGCAGCCATAGACCGCGAATGGGCGGTGTGACATTGACATCGTAGACATCGGGTGTGTCGCTGTCGGGACTGAGCGTGACATGTACGTCGGTTGCATCAGTGCCAGGAGCCGCGATGAGGACTGGCTGTGAAAACCGTAGATTCATACCGGGTGTTGTTGACTGGATGGTCATGTTGAGGAGTTGTTCAGTCCGCGGTAGGCTGTAAAAGCTCAACAGCAAATGATAGGGGCCGATGTGTGCCCTTTGCGTTGCCAGGGGTGATATGCCTGCGGCGGTGCATACCGCGACGACAAATAGCAATGAAAGACAAACAGGTATGTTTCCATTTCGCATGCAAGTACACCTCCATCTTTATACGTTTCCAAAGAGAGGGCGAAGACAGGTGCCAGATACACACTCCGCAGATCACTGCGACCTGAATTCCAGGCCTTTTCAATGTGGTTGCGTACTCAGGTTTTGCGAGGTTCTACTTATTAGTCCCGCAATAACTGGGTAAATACCCTGGTTCGCTTGCATATTCCATGCGCGATACACACGAATACTATTGACTTTTTCAGCCAGCGCTGCCGGATCGCTCGCTAATTTGGCAAGCAGGTGGTGCTGCGCTACCGGTTCCAGGCAAACCCAGCCCAGGTTGTGACGCTCGAGAAATGTAAGGTTAGGTGCTTCTTGTCCAGGAATGAAGGACGTCGCGAGAAATGGCTTCTCTAGTATCATCGCCTCTGCAATGAAGTTTGGACCCGCCTTGCCGATGATCACATCTGCCGCAGCCATGTAGGGGGCAATGGTTTGTGTAAAAGGCAGCACTCTCAAGCGAGCAATGCCTGAAAAGCGCATTGCCAGTTGCTTATTCGTTCCCACGGCCAGGATGATTTGTACAGGCGAAGCCACTGACAGAATACTTTTCACCATCGAAGCAAGCCCGGCGGCTCCTTCTGCACCTCCCTGGAGAAAAACGGTGAACACTGCAGAGTCGAGACCAAGACGAGCTAGTGTCTCGGCTCTGCTTGTTTTATATTCCTCTAGAAACTGTCTGCGTACCGGCATGCCGGTCAGATGCAGGCGGCTTTCATTGATGCCCTGTGCTCGTGCCTGTGTAAATATTTCGCGAGTTGGGACAAGATAGGCATCCGCGTTCTTCACCGTTAACCACGTAGCATGAACCTCCTCTAGTTCGCTGAACTGAAACACGAGCGGAGTGCTTGCGCGTTGCTGCACAAGCACGTGAGCAATCTCATACGACAACAGAGTATGTGTCGTTATGATGAGCCGAGGTTTAATAAGTTCCGTGAGTCTATACAGGCGTTGCTGGACGAGCAAGGTCAGCGTTTTGTGTAACCGTAACGCGGCCTTCTCATTATCACTATATTTGTATCCTAATCCCCAGAGTCTTGAAGAATGCCGACCCGCGTATGTGTAATACTGACGAAAGATGCCGGGTTGTGGGTCCACAATGTGCGTTTCGTAGTCCTCACTCAGGATATCCTGCAAGGCCATGGCAAGACTCAAGTGGCCTCCACCGGTCAGAGCGGTGAGAATCAAAATGGTCGGCTTCGTGGTTTCCACTGTTGCTCCTCCAGCACGAAAGGATCAATCCCCAGGAGGGATTGCTATTTTGACCTTATGGGCAAATCCGCAGGTTTTGGCGATCGAGTTGATGCAATGACGTGCGGACGGAGCCACCATATGAGACGGTCTGCTATCGAGGGGAAGAGACGTTCGCCCTCTATGATTGGACGGTAGAAGCCCGGCACGACCACTTCGCGCCGTGGATGGGTCGCCAGATCAGCAATTGCCCTCGCTACCGGTTCTGGACCTGGCATAGGCATCCGCATGTGGCTGTTCATTGGAGTGTGGACAAATCCTGGTGAGACAACGGAGACTGAGACACCAGTGTTTGCTAACTCGCGACGCAACGAAAGCGCGAAGCCTCGCACGCCAGACTTGGTTGCGCAATAAAGGGGATCTACAGCGATATGAGCCGCCACAGAAGACACGAAGATCAGAGAGCCGTGATGTCGCTCCAGCATGCCTGGGAGTACCACGTGTGTCAACAGGATAGTACTGAGTAAATTCACATTGATAATTTGCTCGATCTGTTCTATTGAGTTGTCCATGTACGACTCTCGCCAGGCAATTCCCGCATTGTTCACTAGCACATCCACCCGTCCGAACAGCTCTGTTGTGCGCTCTGTCAGTTGCCTTATCTGTGTGAGATCTGTAACATCTGTGGGAATGGAAACAGCACAATAACCCGCTTCGGTAATGGCTTTTGCCTGTGCCTCCAGTTCGTTCACTCGGCGTGCTGCCAGCACCACTTTTGCCCCGCGCCGGGCAAACTCCTTCGCCGTGACCGCCCCAATACCCGAATTGGCACCTGTCACAATAGCAACCTCGCCCTCCAGCGTTTGTGGCTTTGCACTGTTCTTCCTTAACCTTACTATCTTCATAGATTACCTCGGGCTGTTCATTTCTCGTGCGATGCCCATTGCCAGTATACAAGGTGTGGAGGAGTAATCCTGATAGTCACCTGGCGCCATCAAACTCTGCCATTTCCAATCATCCTGCTCACGGGTCGTCCTGGACACCTTAGAAGTAGTAGGTAGCGCAACCTACTTGTACGCCTGCACCAACGCTGATGATCAACCCGATATCTCCTGGCTCCACCAGGCGTTGCTTGCGAACATCCTGCAGTGTATAGGCCAACGACGAAGTAAAAAGGTCACCGTCTTTGTGGGATACATCCACAAACTTGTCTCTGTTGATGTTCATTATGTCACTCAATGCAGTAATGAATACCGCAGAGATTTGCGGCGGAAGTATCACTTTGACCTGAGCCATGTCCAACTGCTCAACGCGCAGTAATTCATCGACCGAATCGCGGATACATTGCAGGTAGTAGGTTTCAAGCTCCTGAGCTTGCTCGAACTGCATGCCTGCTTTGCCGCTCCGAATCGTTGTATATGCTGAGTATGCTTCGATGTGCTCGGTGGAATATTTAAAGACAAAATTGCCAAATCCTGTCTTACCATCAGAGCTTGCATCCAAAATGACGGCTGAGCCGCTCTCTTTGAGGCCGCGAAGTTCTATCGGAAAAGTCTCTTTGTTGTTTTCAATTTCCGAAGCAACAACCATCGCACGATTCACTTTTTTCGCCGCAATCATGCCTGCAGCAGCGTGACAGGCGTTGAGAAAACCCAGTGCGCCGTTAAAGACATCGAAGGCGAACGTTTTCTTGTCCTGTTGTGAGGCGATGGTATCGTTTATCCTCAGTTCACCTGCCACAATGGAAGCAATAGCCGGTTCGCTGATAAAGTCGTCCCGGTACACTCCGGCGAAGATGAGCAGATCGATATCGCTTTTATTATATGACGACTGCTCAAGACAGTTCCTGGCGGCCGCCTGTACCAGTTCCAGGCTCTTCACCGGCGTTCCCTCTGGCGGAGTACCAACGCTTTCTATGCGCACTCGCTGTATATTGGGAGTGCGAGACAGCCAGAGAGCAGCTTTTCTCTGTTCGGACTCTCCCTTGATCTTCTCAGGACTACTTCCACGTGCCGCCTGGCGCAGGCGGTCTGGTAAGTCGTCAAAGGTGTACAACGCTGTGCCAATGGTAGCCCCGGAACCGGTGATACCAAAGATTGCATTATCGCCCGAGCGAATCTTGTCAGAGAGAATGTAATCCATCAGCGCAACAACATGTGTCGTCGTCGCAGTGTTGCCACGTTGAGCAAGGTTGTTAATAACGTTGTTCTGATTACAAATTTCTTTCTTGAAGAAGCTGTTGATCTCACGAGATGCATCATACAGCGACATCTGGGAGGTTTGATGCATGATGATGTGTTGAAATGCATCCGGTGTCCATCCAGAACGTTGTAGTATATGCGCCGCGTGCGAAACTCCTTGCTGGATGTTAACCGAGGAGACCTTGATCGCATCCGTGAACATGATTGCGCCGCCATGCTCTTGCTCTGTGGCCCTGGCGATGCAGTAGTCATAGTAGCGACCGAGCGTGTACAACTCGAGTTCGTGAAAGCCGACCTTTCTGTTGGGCGCTTCTTCCAGAATAATTGCAGCTCCAGCATCACCCACTGTTAGGCAAGCGAGACGAGAATCCATGTATCCCTCGATCTCTTTCTGCGCGGTTTGGATGAGATGAGTGATGTATTCCCCGCTGACTACCATGCCTCGACGAATCAACCCAGCCTTGAGAAAGGCATCGACGATGAAGAGGGCAGTAAACATGCCGGTGCATGCATTGGAAACATCGAAGACAAGGGCGTTCGTAAAACCGAAGTGCTGTTTCAGCCGCACGGATGTACTCGGTTCAAACGAAACATGGAAATTTGGACCATCACAGCGGGAAATATTCGCACAAATGAGCAGGTCTATATCCTCCGGGCCATATTTAGAATTCTCGAGGCAGTTTGCAACGGCCTTCTTCGCTAAATCGATAGCGAATTCTGTCTCCCCTGCTATACGCCGAGATACGATACCCGTCAACTGCTCCAGCGGAAAATTCACCGGTTTATGGCAGTTCTGCAAAACCTCTCGCGTGGAACCAACCTTTGGAGGAAGGTAGACACCGATGCTTTCAATGATCGTGTTGCCTCTCGCCGTCTGAACAGGTTGGTGCGAAACCGATACCCCCTTACCAGGAGCAGGCATGTCACTCTGGTCACTCCACCCCAGGGCAGGCGCAAGCTCCCCTCCTCCGGGAGCAGCTACAACTGCTAACTCCGCGATCGTCTGGTGCTCAAACAGCAACTCAGGAGTGAGCCGTAATCCTGCCTCGTTCGCTTTGGTAATGACTTGTAGGCTCTGGATAGAGGCTCCACCCAGGTCAAAGAAGTTGTCATAGACGCCCACTTTATCGATGCCAAGCACCTGAGCACAAAACTTGGCCAGTAGTTCCTCTGTCGGGTTACGGGGTGGCACGTAGGCCACTTCCAGTTTCGGGCGTATCATCTCGGGCGCAGGGAGGGCCATACGGTTCACTTTTCCATTGGGCATCAATGGCAGTGTATCAAGTATCACGAAAGCAGAAGGAATCATGTAGCTGGGCAACGTTTCCTTCAAGAAGTTCCGCAATGCTTCAACGGAGAGATCAGCTGTCTCTACTCCCACGGCAGGAACAAGATATGCGACGAGGCGCTTGTCGCCCGGTGTATCCTCACGAGCCTCCACCACAACTTCTTCAATGGCTGGATGTTGCGCCAGTACCACCTCGATTTCACCGAGTTCGATACGGAAACCACGAATCTTGACCTGGTAATCGATGCGACCAAGAAACTCGATAGCGCCATCCGGTCGGTAACGTGCAAGGTCTCCTGTTTTGAACAGTCGGGCTCCTGCTTCTTTCCCGAAAGGGTCTGGTATAAACTTTTCAGACGTTAACTCAGGACGGTTGTAGTAGCCGCGGGCGACACCGGTGCCACCAATGTACATCTCACCAGGCGCGCCGATGGGTACAGGATGCATGAAGCGATCCAGGATGTAGATCTGCGTGTTTGCAATGGGACGACCAATAGGAACCATCCTGTCCTGGCTTTCACGCTTGCATCGCCAGGACGTCACGTCTATCGCCGCCTCTGTTGGACCGTAGAGATTATGCAGCTCGACATCAAGACGCGAGAAGAAGCGTTCCTGCAGTTCAAACGGGAGGGCTTCGCCACTGCAAATGACACGCTTCAGGCTCGTGCAGCGCTCAAGTCCCGGCTCCGTCAAGAACACCTGGAGCATCGAAGGTACAAAGTGGAGCGTGGTGATCTGCTGTTCAGCAATCAGGGAGACAAGGTAACCAGGATCCTGGTGCCCGCCCGCGCGGGCCACAACAAGGCTTGCTCCAGTCATCAAGGGCCAGAAAAACTCCCAGACCGAGACATCAAAGCTGAAAGGCGTCTTCTGCAAAA
>MNIY01000153.1 GCA_001919995.1 Ktedonobacter sp. 13_1_20CM_4_53_11 | reverse complement strand
TCTGGCGGCTTAATGAACATCTTCGTATGGTGGAGCTGCACATTTGGGCTGCCAATGAGATCGGCCGCCGCACCTGTCAGCCGCTCATCCACCAGCAGACGGCTGAAGGCCGCTGAGTAGAATTGCACATTGTGACAATGCAGAATTGTGGTGTGGTTCGCCTGTGCTACCGCCTTCCTGGCACTTCCCCAGGTCGCATCCATGTCCGTATGAATAGAGAGCCGCTGTGCAAGCGCGTGGCACTCTTGTCGCAGCTCCTGGGCTTCCCGTTGTGTGAGGAGCCTCTCCACTAGCAGGTAGCCATGTTCCTGATAAAAAGCGACTTGTTCCTTCGTAAGCATGCTGATCCTCCATTTCATCTCTCTGCTCTCGGGACTGATTTACCGCTGAGATCTCTCCCGTTCACTGTTCCTCTCAGCATTGTAGCACGTTTCACACAGCCTCTCAGCAGTTGTAAGCATTGGAGATGTTTGGGAATATATCTTTCCCCCCAATTGTACAATGTATGGTAAACTATAAGATGCAGGATGGATGCGTCCTCCATTACAGGGATCCATCGCTACATTTCGTAGTTGCTATAATGAGGAATCAATGGAAGTCATTAAAATATCGCCCCGTGGCTACTGCTATGGGGTTGTCGATGCGTTGCAACTGGTACGGCAAACAGCAAAAGACCCGACCGTCCCTCGACCCATCTACATTATTGGACAAATTGTGCATAACCGCCACGCCATTGAAGAATTGACCAATCTCGGCGTGATTACTCTCGAAGGGCCCGATCGGGCAAGTATACTGGAACAGGTTAACGAGGGAACAGTGATCTTCACAGCACACGGCGTATCTCCGCTTGTCAAGCATAGGGCAAGGGAACACGGCCTCAACTGTATCGACGCCACCTGTCCCGATGTTACCGTGACCCATGACCTCGTCCACGAACTGGTGGCAAATGGCTATTACATACTCTACATTGGCAAGAAGGGACACCCCGAGCCTGAAGGCGTCCTGGGCGAAGTACCCGGTCACATAAGCCTGATAGAAAACGAAGCGGACGTCGACGCGCTGTCACTTACGCAGGTGCAAGAGGAGAAACTGGCCATCTCCACCCAGACAACGCTTTCCCAGTGGGATACGCGGCGCGTCATCGAGTACATCAAGACCCGTTATCCCCATGCCGAGGTGCACATCGATATCTGTGCGGCAACGCAGACGCGCCAGGAGGCGGTCGCGGCACAGGCCAGGGGAGCGGATTTGACGATTGTCGTCGGCGATCCCCGCAGCAACAACACCAACCGTCTCGTACAGGTATCCGAAGAACTGGCAGGTGTGCCAGCAGTACGTATCGAGGATCTCTCGCAACTGAACCCCGCAGAGATACTACGTCCTTTGTAGGTTTTAGAGGTAGACAAGATGAAGAAGTTCAGGCAGGAACTGGCGGAATGTACAGAGCAACAACGAGTGGAAATATACCACCTTTGGGGATTGGATGGCCTTTCCGACAAAGGCCCGCAGAAACGCCCGGACATACTGCTCAAACGCATTACGGACCCCATCGCCGCGCGTTTCGTCTGGGAACACCTTACGCCTGACGAACGCCAGGTCTTGTACCGCATGCTTGGGCATTCGGCCCGCAGCGGAACGCCGCGAGATGGCATTCAGAAAAAATCCCAGCTTCCAGCAAAAGCATTTGAAATAATCCTATCTTCCCTCAAACGTCATCTTCTTGTCTGGGAACAGACAGTAAAGGTTTATACTCAACCTTACTATTACAGCAGAAGTAAGAATACCGCGACAGTGGAAGATGTGGCGCAATTATATCCCTTTCAGGAGAGCGCGGAAGCTCTCTATACCGTGGGCAAAGAAAATTTCTCCGCGAAATCTGACCGCTCACAAATGCCGCTTGAGAAGATTTTGACCGCGAATTATCAAGGTTACGAATTTGATACGCTAACCGGGCGCTATGGTCTTAACTCAGGGATGTACTACCCGCGCACGGAAATGCGTTTATTGCTCATAGATGAAATGAAACAACCGAATAGCATCTATGAGATACTCCAAAAGCTCCAGCCCGCGCAGCGAGACATGCTCAAGTGGGTGTGTGAGCGAGGTGGCAAAGTGAGCATGCAGGCGCTACGGGAACACACCAGGTATGACGATAACACGCTCTTCAACGCTCTCCATCCCTTTGAAGAGTACGCCCTCGCCTTTGATACATTTACAGCGGAGGGACGGGTATTCTTTGTGCCTTCCGATACCTACGAAAGTATCAAAAAGGCGACCACTATGAAGGGACCTCTCGTAGAGCGCAACGAATTTGTGCCACTGGCTCACCCACCACAAACCATCCAGGCTGCGGAGCCCGCTATCTTATACGACATGGCGATTATCACCGGCGCAATCTACCAGCAAACGATAGAGCCAACACAGGCTGGCAAGGTACCCAAGCGTATCGCCACTAAAATCCAGCCATTGCTGCATGGGAAACGCCGCCAGCGATACATCGACGAAGATGACTTATACCTGGATATGCTGTTCAACACAGCGCAAGAGCTTGGCTTCATTCAACTCTCACGCACATCCGGGGACGGCATCAAGCCGCATTATGAGCCAGGCGCCCAGATGGGAAAGTGGTCAAAGCTGAGTTTGACTGAACAGGCACAGCTCTTGCTGGAAAGCTGGACACAAAGCTTCCGTTGGATGGACATAGTAGGAGCAAATTACAGGCAGTGGGACCCTTACACCTGGAATCCAATAAAATCCCGCAGTTCAATTGCCGAACATTTGCAGGATTGTATCCCCGGGCAGTGGTATAGCGTAGCGTCGTTACTGCAAAAAATTTGGGACAAGGATCCCTTCGAGCTGCGCCCGGTCCACTACAACATCCGACGAGATAGTAGCAAATCAAGCGTGCTGCGTAGTAAGTGGGATAGCAGCGAGGGAGAATACTATATGGGATTGCTTTCCTCTTCTCTCTACGAGTTTGGTCTTGTTTCGCTTGGCTACGAGGGTCAGGAATTATCCCAAACCCACGAGGGAAAGAATCCAGTCGCCTTCATGGTGACCGACCTGGGCAGCGCCGTCCTCTCCACGCAGAACAAGGCTAAAGCTACAGCGCACACCACTCATCCCACAGACTCTTCACCTTCCCAGGCAAACGGTACGCGCTCGCTGGTCCTGCAGCCCAATTTTGAGCTGCTCTTACTGCACACCGATATGCCGACCCTCTATAGCTTATTGCCGTTTGCGCAGGTGGACCAGGTCAACATGGTCAGCCGCTTGACGCTGACACGCAATTCGCTGCTGCGAGGAATGGAAGCAGGTCTCGATATCGAGAAAATACTCCATATCCTGGCAGAAGGCAGCCAGAAAGAAGTGCCACAGAACGTTGCCTATACCCTGCGCGACTGGGTGAAACAGTACAAGGACGTGAAGATTTCGCAGGTAATGCTGTTTGAAGTGTCGAGTGAAGCGGCCGCGGACGAGATCTTAGCTTCGAGAAATCTACAAAAATATCATCTACGCAAACTTGGCCCCACTTTACTCATCGCGGGCAACGATATCAACCTGACCGATCTCCGGCGTGCATTCGAAAAAGAAGGCGTCGCCGTCCGCATCACGGGTGATATAGTGGCCCGGCCGAACCGCTACGCAACAGCCTCCAGCAGGTATTATTGATCTATTGCGGGCCAAGCAATGTATGGCGGATCAACATCAAATGGGTGAGCGGGCCCAAACCACCGGGCACTGGAGTGAGAAAAGAAGCCACCTCTTTCACGCCAGCAAAGTCGATATCACCGACAACTTTTCCATTGACGGTATTGATACCCGCATCCAGTACGATTGCGCCCGGCTTCACCATATCAGCAGTGATACTGCCCGGCCGTCCCGTACTCACCACGAGGATATCGGCGCTCCTGGTAATACTGGCGAGGTCCTGCGTATACGAGTGGCAGATGGTTATTGTAGCATCCTGGCGCAGCAAGACAAGTGCAACGGGCTTGCCACCAATATTGCTGCGTCCCACAACAACAGCATTGCTACCGGCGACCGAGAGATCAGCATCGCGCAAGACGGCGAGCATGGCATCAGCAGTGGAGGGAATGAAGCTGGGAAAGCCGAGCAGCAGGTTTCCGGCATTGCGCGAGCCAAGGCCGTCAACGTCCTTTTCTGGACGCAGGTCATCAGTTACTATGCGTTGTCGAATATGTGCTGGCAGCGGCAACAGGAGGACGACGCCATCGGTATTGGCGTCGTCATTGAGAGCGGCCACTTCTGCTCGCAACTCCTCTTCTTCGATTTCAAAAGGGTAGGCCAGTGTAGCGCAGCCCAATCCGATGGCCCGGCACGATCGTACCAGCTGCCTGCTATAGACCTCCGCCGCGGTATCATGCCCGGCCACCAGTTGCGCCACGCGCGCCGGCCTGTGATGTCGTTTGCGAAATTGGGCAGCCTCTGCGCGCAGTTCTTCTGCCATGCGAGCGGCCAACGGCTTGCTATCATAAATCGTTGCTGACATGTTCTCTTCCAGTCTCCATATATGCAGTTTTTATCATATCACAGTGAGAGACTTGGGGGGTATAATAGCAAATACCGAAAAAATGCGCTACAATGCCCAATAGACACACAGGTAGAGTATACTATCGGTCGGTCGAGGACATGGGAGAGGAAATATCTCCTGGTAGCCATTCTGTACCAGTTACACGTCAAAGAGAGGAATACCATGGCTGGAGATAGTTCATTTGATATAGTTTCACAATTCGACGAGCAGGAACTGGTCAACGCCATTGACCAGACACGACGAGAGGTCCATACTCGTTACGATTTGAAAGATACAAAAACCGAGATAACGCTCAGTAAAACGAGCATCACTATCCTCACCGATAGTTCACTCACGCTCAAAAATGTACGGGATATCCTTGAATCGAAAGCGATTCGTCGCAACCTCTCCTTAAAGATTTTCAAACCGGGAAAAGAGGAGAACGCGGCTGGTGGCAGAGTACGCCAGGTCATTGAATTGCAACAGGGGATTTCACAGGAACTCGCCAAAGAGATAAGCAAGTACATCCGTGACAACAACCCCAAAGTGCGTCCACAAGTCCAGGGAGATGCCGTGCGAGTGACGGCCAAAAGCCGCGACGAGTTGCAAGGTGTAATCGCCCTGCTCAAGCAAAAAGATTACCCGGTAGCCTTACAATTCATCAATTACCGCGGGTAATACCTCAAATTGCCCTCACCGGACAAAAGGTACTTTAGTACCAAAAAAGAGGCGTAAAACAAGTTTTGTAGTAACCTAGATTTAACTAGACAGTTGAGTTTACAGTTGAGTTTGGGCGGTGCGATAGGTCGTGCCTCTCTTTTGTAATATCATGTGAGAAAGCGAACCTTTAATGCCTGGGAACAGACAAGCCTTCAGTACGGCGATGAACGCAGCAGACCGATACCGTTGGGATAGTCAGTGGGCGGAGGCCGCAAAGGAGTACCAACGAGCACTAGTAGAGTTCCCAGATGACGCGATGGCCCGTGGCGGACTAGGTTTCTGCTACATGCAGACCAAGCAGTGGCAGAAAGCTCTCGACGAATATGAATATACGCTGAAGCGTGATCATAGCAACATTATCGCTTTGAGCAAGACAGCTGAGCTCTATGGCATTCTTAACCGGCGCGACGATGCATACCTCGCGTATCTCCACCTGGCGGATCTATACTCGCAGGCCGGTCAAGGTGCTCGAGCCGAAGCGGCCTGGCAAAAGGCTGTTCAGTTGTCTCCTGGCGACCCCGAGCCACATGAGCGTCTCGCAGCCTACTACTACGGGAAAAAAGATATCGCCTTTATGATCCAGGAGCGCCTGGCTGCCGCTCAAGGATACCTTCAACGCAATGACGTTACAGCGGCTCGCGCACAGTGCGAAGAAGTCCTGCGCGCGGACGCTTCAAATAAACAGGCAAAGCAGCTGCTCTCGTCGATGAATGGGCATAAGCAGCAACATTCAGGCCCTCACTCGGCAGCAGCAGGGGCAACGTTTTCATCGGTAACGGGTACGATGGCTGGCGCGCCATCAGGCTCTTTAGCATTTTCAGGTAGTCCGATGGCCGAGACGGCCGCAACGGGCAACTTTAGCGGAGGGAATACAGGCAACATGGGTAATATGGGTAGCGCGGCCAATTTTAACGGTGTGGGTAATCCTGGGCCATCTTATGCCAATGCGGGTATGGCTGGCGGCATGGAATCATCTCCACGCAGGCGCATTACTGCTAGCCAGGTCACCGGTGTGTTGAAACAGGCTCAAACCTTTCAGACCCAGGGTCGTTTTAATGATGCTATCGACCTCTGTGAACAGATCCTGGAGAGTGGCTTTGATCGGCCAGACGCGCGATACTTTTTAGGCTGGCTGTATCAAGAGCAGCAGCGCTGGGATGAGGCTATCAGTCAATTCCAGCTACTGCTCAATGACCCCGATTACGCACTTTCTTGTTACTATGCATTGGGACAGTGCTATCGCGCGCGCGGAGACCTGCGCACAGCGACGGTCCATTTTGATGAGGCCGTTGACCGCGTGAACCTCGACGCCCTGACCGTTGAAGAGTCTGACCAGCTGGTTCAGCTCTGCCAGGAAGCGGCGGATGCTCACCGTGCCTTAGGGGAGCAGGAGCAGGCCTTGACGGTCTACAATGCCCTGCTGGGTTTCCTGCGCAGCCGCGGCTGGAATGACAAGGTCGCCCAGGTCGAGTTCATGATGCAACAGCTCATGAATGGGTCTGCCCCGGAGCGGCCTGCTACGCCTCCAGCGCAGCAACAGCCCCTGCAAGATGCCGCAACGATGACCTTTAGCGCCGGGAATATGCCGCACAACGCGCCACCACCCGCTTCGGCACAGTTGCCGGCGTCATCGCAGGTATCGATACCTGGAGTGACGAACAACAACGCAGGCGGAGAATTGCCGGATTGGCTGACCGGTATCTTGAGTGATGCCGATAAAACGCAGGTCATCAATAAACCAGCCGCGAACCCCGCGCCTGCACCACAACAGCCCCCGATCGACGAGCAACCTACGACTGAGCAGCGCATTCCATCCGGGCCAATAGGCGAATCAATCTCCTCAACGGAGACCAGAGTCGTGAACCCTGCCGACCAGGACTCGTCTTCATGGCTAACGGGAGATGCAAAACCTGGCAACGCGACCCGTATCATCCCGCCGGAGGATCCACAACTCCCGGCGCCACCTGCCAGGGAAGGCAATGGCGCTGTAGATTTGCTGACCCAGATGGCTGGTGCCAGTAACAAAGACGAAGCCTTAAAACAGGTCGCGGAAGCGGTTTTGGCCAGTACTGCTTCTCTACCTGAACACATCCGCTTGCAGGTAGTACAATCCATGCAGGATATCCAGAGTTATATTAATCATGGCTTGCTCACCCCGGCTACCGAGGAATGCCTGCATGTGATCGATATTGCGCCACAGTACCTGGATGTTCACCAGGTGCTGTGCGAGATCTACGTGCGCCAGGGAAAAGTCGAACAGGCCATTACCAAGTATGCCATTCTTGTCGATACCTATGTCGTCAATGGCCGCCTCGACGACGCTATTGCTACCTATCGTCGCATCCTGCAACTGGAACCAAATAACCTCACCTATCGTATGCGCCTGATCAATCTGCTCTCGTCGCAGGGAAACAAAGAAGACCTGCTGCGCGAACGGACGCTGGCGGCTGAATCATACCTGCGTCTAGGCTACATGGATCGCGCCCTGACCGAACTTGAGCAGGCCCTGCAAGAGAGCTCTACCAGCGTACCCACGCGCCTGAACTATGCCCTTGCCCTGCAGAAGTTGGGACGAAGTCAGCAGGCTGTGGCGGAGTACCAACGAGTGCTGCAAGTGGACCCGCGCAATATCACAGCCCTGGTACGTTTGCATATCGCCAAGATTACTACGGTAGGAGCCGCGCGCGCCACCACGCTCGAGGGACTCTCCCGCATTCGCTGGCACCTGCGCGGCGAGGGTCAGCGAAAATACGAAGCGGTTGTCCGCGAGTATAACCAGGCGGCAGAGGCGTATCCCAACAATGCTGATGTCCGCTTCGCCCTTGGACAGATCCACCAGCAGGCCGGTCAATTTGACAAAGCCATCGATGCCTACCAGCTGGCCATGCGTGATAGCGCGGTCGATGTGCTGGCACGCGTCAGCACCGCTCAATGCTTGTTGAGCCAGGGCAAGCCCGATGATGCTATCCAGCAGCTTGAGCAGGCCCTCCAGACGGTGCGACGCAATGCGACAGGATCGATAGATCCCAGCAACTGGGCCGCGCGCCCGCGCGAAGAAGGCGAAGAGCACCAGGCTCCCGAGGTAGAGATCTCCATGCTGCTCGCCAAAGCCTACGGGCGCATGGGCAGAGAGGAGCAGATGCAGGCCATCTTGCGCCAGGTCAAGCAGTCCACCACCCACCAGGACGAGGTTTCCTCCGCGCTCGCTGAGATTTCCGCGCGCCAGGGCGATATCGAAAGCGCGCTGCAGGAATACGTTGACCTGGTGCACCACTACCGCAGCAAACGCCAGACCGAGAACGCTCTCAGTGTCTTAAATGAGATGATACGCATGGCTCCTCAGGATCCTCGACCGCACAAAGATCTTGCGGAGATCTATCTGAACCGCGGCCTATTGGATGAGGCCATCGCGGAACTGCGCCTGCTTGCCGACATCTACCAGCGCCGCGGTCAGTCTGACCTCGAGGGAGCGATCTTGCAGCGCATTGGCAACATCTATGCCGCGATGGGCGAACCAGAGGAAGCCCTGGATAATCTACGCCGGGCCGTCGAACTCATACCTGACTCGTTGGAGCTCTTGCGCGAAATCGTTGGCTACTGTATCCAGCAAGGTCTCTCCGAAGAGGCTGTCCAGTACCAGATCGTGATCGCACGCCACTACTTTGATACAAAACAAGTCAAGGAAGCCGTGGCCGCGCTCCAGCAGTTGATTACCATCGACCGCAACAACTACGAGGCCTATGATCTGCTCGGCCAGACCTATCAATCCGTGGGCGAGTACGAGCAGGCCAGCCGCGTCTACCGCAACCTGGCCAAAGTCAACCCAGATAACCCCCTCGCCAGAGAAAGACTGACAACGCTACAAGAATTGCGAACAGGAAGGTAAGGGAGAAGAGGCTTCGTGCTCATGTCGCTGCCCGTTCTTGATCCTGTTGCAGGAACGCCTCGATGCGTGCGGCAATGGCATCGCGCACCCGCCGGAAGATAGCCAGGCGCTCTTCTTCAGAACCAGTGGCCGCGCTCGGGTCAGGAAAACCCCAGTGCTCCTGCCTGCGGGCGCGCGGGAAGTAGGGGCACTCCTCGGCGGCCTCGTCGCAGACCGTGACCACCAGGTCCATCGGTGGCGCATCGGCAAAGTCGTCGATCCCCTTTGCCCTGTGACCGGCCTCTTCGCTGATATCGATGCCCAGTTCCGCCATCGCTTTGATCGCCAGGGGATGCACCGCGCGCGGGTGCGTTCCCGCGCTGAACACCTGGTAACGCGTTCCACCACGCGCCCGCAGGAGGCCTTCCGCCATCTGTGAGCGCGAGGAATTATGGGTGCACAGGAAAAGCACACGCATTGGCGCTGTATTTGTTGGTGTAACGGGCATGTCTGCCATAGTCATTCTCCTCTTGAGCACGGGCTCGATATTGTGCGTTTCTACTCTCCCTCCCCTGCCTCTAAAACCCGTCGCTGAAGTATAGTCAAACAATGCAGAAAAAGCAAGGGCCCGCATTCTCTCATTCACTCCTTCCACAGGAAGGAGTCGCCACCGGCTCGCCACTGCGCACTGAATAGGAACATCTGGGCATTAAACGAAGTTAGATAGGCCACTCCATTCTTCACTGTTGGAGAGGAGAAAAACACATCACTTTTCTTATATTTCCAGAGGATAGAACTTGTATCATTTCGCAATGCGTAAAAATGGTGGTCGTCTGAGCTAACGTAGATTACTCTTTGATGTAAGTGAGTAAGAGCAGCATGTATTCTCTCCAGCACATTCAACCCATGAGTACAGCTATGTACAACAGATAATA
>MNIY01000061.1 GCA_001919995.1 Ktedonobacter sp. 13_1_20CM_4_53_11 | reverse complement strand
AGAATTTTCCCAGGAACCCGTTGGCTCTAATGACTCCCAGGAAATGGAAGTGCCGGGCGTTCCTATTGAACAAAGGCCCAATCAACTTGTCTGGGATCTTCCCTTTGACTCCGACGAATCCCTGTTTTCTTCTACAGGAACCATGGGCAGGGTCAAGGCACAGAGACTGGTGCCAATTTCTCATCCTGAATCGACGAAGGCCACGCAAGAGAAGGTGCCAACTTCCTCAACTGCGAGCTGGAGATGTCCTGTTTGCCGCAAACCTTTCCGACTCAAAGGCAATACCTGTTACTGCCCACACTGTGGTATTTTCCGCTCCGTCTCTATGGCCGAGTAGGCGAACGCTTACTCGCCTACCGAAAAACGAGCAAATCGGATTAGCCACATAACCCCCTGGTTATATATAGCATCCATAACCCCTATCTGGATTCATAGACTTTCATCAAGGCAGCCTGTTAGACTTTAACTAAGCAAACATTATCGATGGCTCACATATCTTCTGTGAGCCAGCAATTTTCTATCCACGAAGACAGGGTGCTATCCGGGAGGCTATCAATGATTGCACAGAAAACAACCATTACAGGAAATATCGTTCAAGACAACGATGCCGCGGTACGCGAAGCGATGCGATTACTCTCATCGCAACCTTTGACGCAGCGCTGGGTCTGTGAGGTATGTGGCATGATCCATACTGTTACCGCGCCTGATGAGTGTGACAGTTGTGGAGCACCAGCTCTCGTGCAATATCACGACTTCAGCCGCGAAATGAATAGCCACTGGTAATAGATATCTAAGCAAGCAATCTAAGCATTCCTAATGCCTCTGGCGTACCGCTTCGTACAAAATAATTCCAGCCGCCATGGCCGCATTCAAAGACTCCACATCGTTCGCCAGGGGAATGGAAACCGTGAGCGTTGCCAACGCCCGGGCCTCTGGTGATGGCCCCTGGGCCTCGTTACCGATAATGAGCGCGAAAGGTGTTACCAGGTCCTGTTCGTAATACACATGAGGGCTACCCGCTTCAGCTAATAAGGCCCGGGGGTCACTGGCACAGTGGGAAGCCACCTTCTCCGCGATAGCCTCCCACGTGAGATCGGCCTCAATAGGCAAAGCAACATGCGCACCCGCTGCTGCCCGCAGCACCTTGGGATTATAGTAGTCGACACAGTTAGCAGTCAGCAGCACCCCGTGCACATCAGCGGCCAGGGCCGTGCGCAAAATAGTGCCCATATTACCGGGATCAGCAAGATTATCGAGAATGAGGAGCACGGGACGGTGTGCTGGAAGACGCTTCGCATATATGCGGGCGGGACTGAATACGTCAAGAGGGAGCACGCTCACCACACCCTGCGCCGTTTGTGCATCACTCAACACATCCATCACCCGTTCGCTCACCTCTATCAATTGGTCATCGGACAGGCCCGCACTGTGCACCAGCCGCTCAAGAAGCACTCTTCCCTTCACTGTGCGTTGCAATAACTCTGGCTGGAAATACACCTCGCGCGGCACTATACCGGCATCTAGCAAGACCTCAAGAAGGTGTGGGCCCTCCATCAAGAAGAGGCCGCTTTTTTTGCGGCCTCTTCTCGTATACAGGTCTTGCAATTTGCTAATACGTGGATTATGCGGGCTGGTAATGAGCATCGGCTCTCGGCCTTACTTGATTCTCTCCAGGGCTGTATTCACCAATGCGCTGAAGGCTGCCTCGTCGTTGACGGCCATCTCAGCCAGAATCTTGCGATCGACATCGATGTTGGCCGTATGGATAGCATGCATTAACTTGCTATAGCTGACACCATGCATGCGAGCAGCCGCGTTGATACGCGTAATCCACAGGCGGCGCATATCGCGCTTGCGAGTACGACGATCGCGATACATATACGCCATCGAGCGCATGACGGATTCATGGGCTGGACGGAAAAGGCGTCTACGTGTACCACGATGGCCCTCAGCCATCTGTAAAAGTTTTTTATGTTTCTTGTGTGCAGCTACGCCACGTTTCACTCTGGGCATCGTTAATCCTCCATTCGATTCTTACTACATGACTCATACCTTAAAAGGCATAAGGAAGGAGACGTTTTATGCGGCGAGTATCACTCGCGGGCAGCGGAAAGTCTTTATCCATCGAACGGACGGCACGAGGTGACTTATTGCGGCGCAGGTGGTTTAAGGCAACCTTGCGGCGCATCACTTTACCGCCACCGGTAACGACGACGCGCTTCGCCATAGCTTTGTGTGTTTTCAGTTTCTGCTTCATAACTCTTCTTTCCATGTCTATATACGGGGTAGAGGCAATTTTTCGTTGAATCAAATGCTGCGAATCTGTCTGCTTGAGCGCACAACTAGCACATGGGCCGGCGCACAATAGGAGAGAGGCAGTGTGGGTGGCGATTCTTGCCCTGCAAACTCTTTTTCAATCCCACAAACAAGTACTCCATCGAAGGCGCAGAGAAGCCTTTGTCCAGAGCACATCCCCGTTGCGTGTCGATTATAGCACATCTCCTATCTATTGGGCAATAGCATACCCGGCTAATTGTCCTATAATAAGGGTTACAAAGAATTTGATCTGAATATTTTCTAAAGACACACCTGAAAGCACACGAAATAAATTGGAGGACATTATGCAAATTGGCATTGGTCTACCAGCTACAGACCCGGGTGTAAGTACAGATTTCATTTTAGATTGGGCCAGGCGAGCTGATGCCGGCCCCTTCTCCAGCCTTGGCATCATCGACCGCCTCGTTTACAGCAACTATGAACCACTTATTACACTGGCAGCGGTTGCCGGTATTACCGGGCGCATTCGCTTGATGACCTCAGTGGTGATCGCACCGCTGCGCACCGCCGGCATTCTGGCCAAACAGGCGGCCAGCCTCGATGCCCTCTCCGGTGGGCGCCTGACCCTCGGCGTGGGCGTAGGAGGGCGAGCCGATGATTTTCACGCGGCCCCGGCATCGTTTAACGATCGAGGGAAGCGCTTCGAGGAACAGCTCACTCTCATGAAGCGCATCTGGTCCGGCCAGCCAGTGGATGATACTGCTGGTCCAGTAGGGCCGTTACCGGCTCGCCAGGGAGGACCTGAACTGTTGATCGGTGGCTACACACCATTCGCGATCCAGCGCGTTGCTCGCTGGGGAGATGGTTTTGTACTGGGCAGAGCAAGCGACCCATCCACTCGCCGCCAGGTATTGCACATGGTTGTAGAAGCATGGAAGGAGGCAGGCCGCCCCGGCAAGCCACGCCTCGTCAGCAGTATAGAATATGCCTTCGGCCCCGCAGCGCTCGAGCGCGCCGCCGCAAGCTTACGACGCTACTACAGCTACCTGGGAGATCAACGAGCGGAAGTGATCTCAAAGAGCGTTATCTCTTCACCCCAGGCGCTCAAGGCTGATATACAGGCCTTTGCTGATATCGGCCTGGACGAACTGCTTATCTTCCCCGTCGTCTCTGAGATGGAGCAATTTAATCGACTGAGGGACGTGATTGGTTAGTCAAGATGGAGCGTTTTGCAACAGCGCGGGGGATATGCTATCATGCCTGCGAGAAAATTCTTACAGGGAAGAGTGAAAGAAGAAAGGGTAGCCATGGAGCAGATCAATGAGCAGCACCCGCATAGGGGTGATTGGCTGCGCGAGATCGTGTTTGGACTCAACGACGGCCTCGTCACAACGCTTGTGTTTATTATGGCCGTCAGTACAGCAGCGCACGCTAACCTGATACTTATCGTACTCGGCGAAGTGCTGGCAGGAGGCATCTCAATGGCGCTTGGTGGCTACCTCTCCGCTCGCACCGCCAAAGAAGTACTTGATCAACGCATTGCCACCGAGCGTTTCGAAATTAAGCACGAGCCAGAGGAAGAGCGTGCCGAACTACGCGCGATCTACCGCGACAAAGGCTTTAGCGGCGCGCTACTTGACCGCGTAGTCGGCCATCTAACTGCCAATGACGAACGATGGTTCCGGGCAATGGTTCATGATGAACTGGGCGTAGTAGAAGACAAGCACATCAACCCATGGCTACAAGGCATCCAGATTGGCATCTCTTTTGTGGTCGGCGGGCTCATTCCGGCTATACCAGTCATACTTTCTCTGCCACAAGCTCGCTGGTGGGCCTATGGGCTCACCGCCCTTACCGCCCTCGTACTGGGAGCAATCAAAGCCAGGTACACACACAAAGGCGCTGTACGTGCCGGCCTTGAATTTCTCGCAGTTGTCACCATCGGAACTTTGGCCGGCGTTGGGCTCAGTTTCCTCCTCCACGGGTGATATATCTGATATATCACCTATATCAGTAAATTTATCTTCCCCTCTTCTGCGCAAAATCAATACCATTTTTCGTTCATTTGTTCTAGGTACATTATTCACTCCCCTTTTTGCCCCTAAATAATATTGACTGCTTGCTCAAAGTTGGGTATACTCTCTTTAAGATAAATTAGAACTTCCGTTCTGAGTTATCCCTATTTTTACCATGCGCGGATGGCCTACCTATTTTTTGCGTTGCTCTTCCCACACGCTGGTGTCGTCCGCGCAAGAGAAGAGAGTATGAACGACCATCGCTTATCTCTATTTCTTTGGCGCGTCTCATGCGGCTTCCCCTCGCCAGCCGACGATTATGTCGAGACGGCGCTTGACTTGAATGAACTCGTGATTGCTCACCCGGCGGCCACCTTTTATGTCAGAGTCTCCGGCGACTCCATGATGAACGCCGCTATCTGTCATGGTGATATCATCGTGGTTGATCGAGCCAGGGAGCCTGGGCATAACTCCATCGTCGTTGCCCACCTGGACGGGGAATTTACGGTGAAACGGCTTTCTCAACGGGATGGTGCGCTTTACCTTGTTCCAGAAAACCCCCTCTATCAACCAATACAGATCACCGACACCACCGATTTTTCCGTCTGGGGCGTGGTCACCTATTGCATTCATAAGGTGGTATGAGAAAGAAAATCTATGCGCTGGTCGATTGCAATAACTTCTATGTCTCCTGCGAACGAGTATTTCATGCATCGCTGCGCGCCAGGCCGGTTATCGTCCTCTCCAATAATGATGGATGCGTCGTTGCCAGGAGTAACGAGGTTAAAAAATTGGGCATCAAAATGGGCCAGCCTATTTTTGAGTGCGAGGAGCTTATCAGAAAGCACAACATCCAGATCTTTTCGAGTAACTACTCCCTGTACGCTGATATGAGCGCCAGGGTCATGAAGGTTTTATCTCAGTTCTCCTCCAGGCTCGAAGTCTATTCAATTGACGAGGCGTTTCTCGACCTGTCAGAACAAATCATCGACGATCTATCGGAATTTGGGCGCACCATTAAGGCAAGGGTGCTTCAATTTACCGGCATCCCCGTCAGTATTGGCATTGCATCTACAAAGTGCCTGACAAAAGTCGCCAATGAAATCGTGAAAAAAGATGCGCGCTATGAGGGAGTGTTAGACTTTACCGCGCTGTCAGAACAAGCAACAGATGAAATGTTAGCGAAGGTCGCCATTGAAGACGTGTGGGGGATCGGCTCTAAATACAGCCTGTTCCTCATGAATCACGGCATCTTGAGCGCGAAAGACCTCAAATACGCCGACGAAAAGTGGATCCGGCGCTATCTCACCGTGGTAGGAGAGCGCATCGTCTTAGAGCTACGAGGAACAGCGTGCATTCCCCTTGAAGCGGAACGGCCTGCTAAGAAGGGCATTATGTGTTCCAAATCCTTTGGCAGGGATGTCACACGCCTGGAAGAGCTTGAAGAGATCATCGCGACATACACGGCCAGGGCCGCTGAAAAATTACGGAGCCAGGACTCTCTCACATCCTGTATCACGGTATTTATCCGCACAAACGCCTTGAAGGACACCCCGCAATACTCCAATTCCTTCTCACAGCGTATCCCCTACCCAACGGCATTTACCCCCGAGCTGATACGTTACGCGCTCAAAGGATTGAGAGCCATGTATAGAGACGGCTACAACTACAAGAAGGCGGGAGTTTTTCTCACGAAAATTATCCCGCAAGATGGCGTACAACCTGATCTCTTCAGTGAATTTTCGTTGTATGACTACTATAAGCAGGCCCGGCTGATGTATCTTATTGATGCGATCAACAAGATGTATGGCCGTGATACCCTTTTTTTCGCGGTGCAGGGCATCACTCGCCCCTGGAAAATGCGGCAATCCCGGCTTTCAGGGCACTTTACAACGCGCTGGAGCGACATACTGACCATCAATTAATCTGAACAATTGGAGACAAATATCTCTTTTTAAACACTTGCACTTATGCTTAAGGAATACTATTATAGGAAACGAAGTTTCGTATTAGTTCTGTTTAATCTGATTAAGAGGAATGGGAGTACGTTATGGCTTTTATACCGGCGCTTACGAGCTATGTGATTGATTGGGGGTGGCTGCGTATTGGTCCACCCTATATTTATATTAATATTGACCCGGCTATTGTACGCATAGGGCCGTTCGTGCTGAGCTGGTATGGGCTGATGTATGCCGTGGCTATTATCCTGGGTTTGCGCATCGTGCGAGGGTATACTACGCGCAAGGGAATTACACAGGCGGCGGTGTATCGTATCGTCTGGTGGTGTATCGTTGCTGGCATTATAGGAGGGCGCCTGTACTTCGTGATACAGCAGCCAGACCTGTTTTCGTATTACCTCGCGCAACCACAGCATATCCTGGCGACGTGGGAGGGGGGGATGGCGTTCTATGGCGCTATCTTTTTGGTGATTCCTACGCTGATCTGGCTGGCGCGCAGGGAGCGTATCAATCCCCTGGTGCTGCTTGACGCGGGCGTCCTGTTTGCCGCGGCGGGACAGATCTTTGGGCGTATTGGCAACCTGATCAATGGCGACATTATTGGGTATCGCAGCACGTTACCGTGGTCAACGGTCTACCAGAATCCCCATAGCTGGGCGTGTTTGAATCCCGCCACGTGTAATGTGCCTGTTCAGCCTGCCGCAGGCTATGAACTACTGACCAATATTCTTATGTTGGGCTTGATGTTCTTCATCGCGTGGCGCGTCAGGCGACCGGGCATTCTGATGCTGGTGTACCTCTTTGGCTACGCCATTACGCAATTTTTGCTTTTCTTTGTGCGCGATAATCTGATTGTCAGTTTCCTGGGCTTGAATTGGGGTTTGAAACAGGCGCAGTGGACTTCGCTGGTGGTGCTGGTGATCTTGCTTCCTGTTACATACCTGGTTTTGCGCTATTCTAAACCGATACCGGCAGGTGAGGTTGCCGCGACCTACGGGATTCCGCAAAAACCGGCGGTTGAGGATGACAGGGAGAACGTAGAAAAGGTAGAGAAGGCTGGGGAGAAGAGGGGAGTGGAAGAGGGGAAGATTGAGGGGAGCGAGTCTGAGAGTGTGAAAGAGACAACGGCAGAAGGGCATGGGGATGAGGGTGACGCAGCAAATGCCTCACGTGAGGATGAGGTGGCACCTGGTAAGGTAAGAGAGGATGGGGCGGCACCTGATAGCCAGGAAATAATAGCTGAGAATCGATGAGTGCGGTTATACCTGGTAGAGCAATTTGCGGTGAAGGACGGAGATGAGGGTGTCGGTGAGGGTGAGCACTTCTTCGAATTGCGTGGCCTGCTGCTCTGGCGGCAGGCCATTTGCGCGCCACCGTCCAAACAGGTGCTGTTCATAGGCAGCCAGTTCGCTGCGGACTAGCTGGCGCAGTTGGAAGCGGATCAATGAAGGTAGAGCTGGCGGTAAGCCGAGCCGGGTAAGACGTTGATAGAGTTGGAGCAGCAATACATCGTCTCCTGTAAATAGTTGCGATTCTTCTATGGCGACGGGGAAGAGCAGTCCCTGGCGTGCCAGTTCATCTATTTGTTCCTTTGTAGCCCCGGTTTGTTGCATCAATTCTTCTTTGGTGAGCTTCACGTCCTGGCCGCTGGAGGTCAGGGGGCGCAGGAGTCGCTGCTTAAGTGCGAGGTTCATTTCTACGTCACCGCGTTGGGCGCGTATCTCTAGCAATTGTTTGATGACCTCGAGGGGTAAATTTTGCTGCTCTTTGAGCTCTTTGATGATATTGAGAACGAGGAGGTGCTCCTGGTTGTAATGGGCCACGCGTCCTTGCATGATGGGAGGTGGAAGCAGTCCCTGGGTGTTATAGAAGCGGATGGTTCTACTTGGCACTCCTGTTTCGTGGGCAAGGTCGTCTATGCGTAGTAACTGTTGATCGCTGCTGCCTACCACGTGTACTGTACCTCATAAATTGTAACAGATAAACTGTTAGATAAAGATCAAAATGGACAGAGGTG
>MNIY01000002.1 GCA_001919995.1 Ktedonobacter sp. 13_1_20CM_4_53_11 | reverse complement strand
AGTTGGTTAGAGCGCTACGTTGACATCGTAGAGGTCACAGATTCGAGTTCTGTATCGCCCACTAAGAAAAGCGGCTTCCTGTGAAGTCGCTTTTCTATTGTAGTTGTGCGCGGTGTTTGTCGCGTAGCTAGGATTTCAGGATGGGAAGTCCCATACCTTCTGTGCGGGTGCGATGGTGGCCAGCAGTTTCCTGGATCCCGCCCTCTGGATATACCAGCTTTGCTTCGCGTTCAGGCAACAGGCTCGCCACTTCTTTCAAAACAGCATCCAGGAACTGGTCTTCAGGAACGGTCTTTATCACTTCACCTTTGCGGAAGATTACCCCTCGACCTTTGCCGCCAGCCAGGCCTACATCGGCATCCCGCGATTCTCCGGGGCCATTGACGACACAGCCCATGACTGCGACATGAATGGGAGTCTGGACTTTGGAAAGCCGCTTCTCTACTTCATTGGCAACCTGGATGACATCGATCTCGACGCGTCCACACGAGGGGCAGGAGACAAACGTGACACCACGATTACGTAGTTCGAGAGATCGTAAGATCTCGTATGCCACCGGTATCTCCTCTTCTGGTTCTGCGCTCAGGCTAACTCGTATAGTATCACCAATGCCATCGGCGAGTAACAACCCCAGACCAACAGATGATTTTACCGAACCTGTAATGAGAGTTCCAGCTTCCGTAATGCCAAGATGTAAGGGATAATCTGAGCGTTGTGCGAAGCGGCGATAGGCTTCTACTGCGGTAAGTACGGTGGAGGATTTTAGCGAGACTTTGATCTCGTGAAAATCCAGTTCCTCGCACCAGCTAATATACTCCAGGGCCTTGGTGACCATACGCTCTGCCAGGTGCTCACGCTCTATACGTCGAGCCTCGGTCGGATCGGTACGCTCCAACACACCATCATCGCGCAGACGGACCTGTATACGCTGCATTTGCCCTCGCTGATCGAGAGCGTCAATCGAACCTGAGTTGACGCCGATGCGCATAGCGATGCCTCGTTCTTTACACGCGGCCACAATCTGTTCAAGCGACTTACGGCCGTTAATCAGATTACCTGGATTAATACGGACACAATCTATGCCTTGACGTATGGCTTCCAAAGCCAACGAGTGTTTATAGTGAATATCGGCCACCAGCGGGATGTGGATTCGCTTTTTGATCTCGCCAATAGCGAGGGCATCCTCTTTCTCAGGCACAGCTACTCGCACGATTTCACAGCCAACATCTTCAAGGCGATGGATCTGTGCCACTGTGCTTTCTACATCGCGCGTGTAGGTAGTTGTCATGGATTGAACCGCGATGGGCGCATCGCCCCCTATAGCTACATTGCCGACACGAATTTGCCGGGATTTCCGTCGCATAACTCTACTACTCCATTGATTTGCTTCGCTAAGGCAGCAAATTCCTAACATCAAAAAATGTGATCACAACCATCAAGGTAAGCAGCATCAGCATACCAGCAAAATTAATCATGCCTTCGACTTCCGGTCTCAGCCGCTTGCCACCACGTAGAACTTCAATCAACACAAGTACGACGCGGCCGCCGTCCAAAGCGGGGAAAGGCAATATATTGATAATTGCCAGGTTCAGGCTTAATACCGCCGTCAAGCTAAGTATAGGCCACCAGCCCTCACTAGGGACGCTTTGAGCAACTTCCCCTGTGATTCTTACTATACCTACAGGTCCTGCGACTTGAAACGGGAGAGCACCTGTAATCATCTGCCCAATAGCCCGCAGGAAGTCTGTCGTTATCTGGAAGGTGTATTGTACTCCTCTAAGAGGAGCTTGCCAGACCGGTATACTGTCAAAGACAACCTTTCCACCTGCCTCGATCCCCATTGGCCCCTGACCTGCCGGTGGATGCTCGCGAACATTCACCGTCGTCGAGATGAGTACTGCCGAACCAGGGCGCCGGATCTGCAAGGTCACCGGCACTGTCGCGTGCTGATTCTTGTCGGCCTGAAGTTCAGTATTTACAATGGACTGGAGATCGGAGAAAAATTTGACAGGTTGATTATTAGCTGAGACGATGGTATCACCAGGACGTATACCGGCGATCGCAGCGGGAGAACCCGGAACGACCTTGCCGATCTGTGGAACGAGATTTGGTTCGCCGAAACCAAAGGCAAAGGTGAATAATACCATTGCTAACAAAACATTCATGGTGACACCGGCAACTAGCACGATGAGCCGTTTGCCAGCTGATTTTGCAGCAAAACTCTGCGAGTCGTAGTTGCCACTTTCGTCGTTGATATCCCCATTCTCTCCAGGCATACGCACAAAACCACCGATGGGAATAAGGTTGATGGAATAAATGGTATGATTAGATTTGGGAGTATCTGGTGCGCTCACGCCGCCACTGGTGCCGCTAAACGGAGTCTGCTTCCGCGAGCCATAGGTATCCTCTTCATATCGTTTTCCCCCCATCCAGATGACCTCCCATCCCCCTTCATCGCGCTGGCGGAGCCCCACTATGCGAGGAGGAAAACCTATTCCAAACTCTTCGACACGAATACCCGCCCATTTTGCCGTTATAAAGTGACCAAATTCATGCACAAGCACGAGCAACCCAAAGACTGGAATGGCTGCTAGCAAGTACCAGTTATTCATAATGCTTCATATCCTCGTTCATTTATATCGTAAAATGCGACATAATTATTTCACGTGTTGCTTGTCTCGCCCAGGCGGTTGCCTCTAAAATCGCAGCGATATCTGGCTGTTCTACGGATCGATGTTGCTCCAGAACAGCTTCTATCAGTTCCGCGATACGCGAGAACTCGATCTTACCACCCAGAAAAAGAGCAACGGCCTCCTCGTCCGCTCCCACAAGGACACTGGGATAGGTTCCTCCACCCCTGGCCGCGTCCAGGGCCAGGCGAAAGCAGGGGAAGCGGGTTTCATCAAGCGCTTCAAAATTGAGTTGGCCCACATCTGACCAGTGTAACTCGCGCACAAGTCCCTTCCCGGCAGTATTGAGTCGCGCGGGATAGCTCAAGGCATCGAGGATGGGGAGATGCATACTCGGCAAGCTCGCTTGCATTTTGAGCGAACCATCGACAAACTCGACCATAGAGTGAATGATACTCTCAGGGTGAACAATTACGTCGATACGTTCATATGGAATTCCAAAGAACCAATGCGCCTCCAATATCTCCAGGCCTTTATTCATCAGCGTCGCAGAGTCTACCGTAATCTTGGGACCCATACGCCATGTAGGATGTGCAAGGGCTTGCTCCACCGTCACTGAACGGATTTGTTCAAGTGTAGAACGACGGAAAGGGCCGCCAGAAGCCGTGAGTAGTAAACGGTTGACCTCTTTCGACTGCTCACCGCGAAGGCATTGCCAGATGGCGCTGTGCTCGCTATCTACCGGTAGGATGGACACACCTGAGCGCTGCGCTTCTTGCATGACCAGGTGGCCCGCCATGACCAGTGTTTCTTTATTTGCAAGAGCGATAGTTTTCCCCGCCCGGATAGCTGCGAGAGTTGGCTCAAGCCCCATCAACCCGGAGGTAGCGGCGACAACGATATCTGCCTGTGGATGTGTCGTGACCTCTAATAGTCCCTGCTCACCGAGCACTACATTGGGAAATGCGGCCCGGGCAGCAGCTTCTACCGATGGTGTATCTGCAAAGCAGGCAACCAGTGAAGGTTCAAATTCCCGCGCCTGTTGTTCCAGCAGCGAAACATTACTTCGTGCAGCCAGGGCTACAATACGGAAATATTCAGGAAAACGGCGCACTACGTCCAGCGTTTGCTGACCGATCGAGCCCGTGCTACCGAGTAAAGCAATGTTTTTGGGAAATTGAGTCATCTTTTCTTCTAACTACTGGGAAAACTCGCACATAGTATCACATATCAAAATATACGTTTTGTTTGCCTGGCATAGTTTTTAGGTTCAGTTACTCTATCAAAGAGATATACTTTCTTCTACATTATAGCACGGGTCATACAGCGCGGGCGATCACGAGGGTCCTTTCCCATCTCCACTACTTTCTTTTTCTTGCTGCCACAGGCGGTAAGCAGGCGAGAGCAGCGCCTGAAGGACCTATTTCCCCACAAACTGAGAGAAGACATAGACGACAATGACCACAAACAATAAACTGTCGATGCGATCAAGCATTCCTCCGTGCCCGGGCATAATATTTCCGCTGTCCTTGACATTGGTCTGACGTTTAATCAGGGACTCTGCAAGGTCACCTAAGACAGCGGCTACTCCAATTAGAATTCCCAGCACGATTGCTAGATACCAGGGAACCCCCAGGGGTATAACAGTAATGAGCAAGGAAGCCACGATTGATAGGACCATGCCTCCAAAGCCTCCTTCCCATGTTTTAGCGGGGCTGATACTGGGAGCGAGTTTATGCCTGCCGAAATAGTGCCCGGTAAAAAAAGCAGCAGCATCAAAACCCCAGGTTCCCAGTAAAACGACGAGTACCCACCAGGCGCCACTGGGCAAATAAAACCAGGCGCCATTAGCCCCTGGGATTCTTCCAGCTTCATAGCCACGTAACAATAGAAAAAAGCTCATCGGCCAGCCAAGGTAAATGGAGAAAGACAGGGTGAGCGCCCAGTCCACTAGTGCGCCATCAAGTTTTTTTCGAAAGAAGAGCCAGGGAAGAGAGACCACAACGGCAGCGCCAAGGCCGATCTGGAGTAGCAGAAGGCGTTCCATTGGAAACATAGCGGCCACAAGGAAAAGGACACTCAGCCCAAGGCTTACTACAATAAGTGGACGATGCCCCGAATGAAGCATCATGTTATGAAGTTCAAGGGTACCAAGCAGGACGACGAGCAGCGTCGCTGCGAATGCCCACCAACCGCCAAACCAGACAACGACAAGCACGAGAGGAATAGCAATAACGGCGGTCAGCCAGCGCTGACCGAGAGAAATGCGCCATTGCCTGTTAGTCTTCTTCGGTGCACCCGATGGTGGATTATCTTCAGTTGCGCCTTGCAAGCATCTATTCTCCCTGCGCGACAGTGGTCGGAGGAACAGCAATGCGGCCAAAACGTCGTTGCCGGCGATGGTAGCTATCTAAAGCCTGGCGTAAATCTTCTCGTCCGAAATCAGGCCACAGTGTTGGCGTCGCATAATATTCACTGTAGGCCGATTGCCACAGCAAGAAGTTGCTGACACGCATTTCCCCTGCTGTGCGAATAACCATGTCCGGGTCTGGCAGATCGCGTGTATACAGGTAGGAACTGATCAGTTCTTCCGTTATGGTATCAGGATTACGTCCATCAGCAATGATGTGACGAATGGCGTCCACCAGTTCAGCACGTCCACCATAATTAAAACAGACGTTCAGGCCGATGCGGGTATTGTCGCGAGTAAGCTCAACGGAGTCCTGTACAGCTTTCTGAATATCAGGAGAGAGGTCTTGTAAACGGCCAAGATGGCGCAAGCGCACACCATCGCGATGCAATTTCTCCAAATCCGAGCGAATTGTCTCCCAGAAGAGACGCATCAGACCATCAACTTCTGCACGCGGCCGTCCCCAATTCTCGGTTGAAAAAGCATACACGCTCAGCATTTCGATGTTCTCATCAGTAGCACACTCAACGACCCGGCGTAATGCATTTACACCCGCCTTATGGCCGGCCAGGCGAGGCAAGTGACGTTTGGTCGCCCAGCGCCCATTGCCATCCATAATGATAGCCAGGTGGCGGAGTGAGCGAGAAGCTTGCTCTGATGTCGACAGCGAATCCGCAATAGCCTGCGATTGCACCTTTCTTTTCCCCTGTGAAGAGGAAAAGAGATCTTGTATCTTGGCCAAAATTTAGACCTCCAGAATCTCCAGTTCCTTGGTTTTCCCGACCTTTTCCATCTCGTCAATGTAGCGATCGGTGAGCTTCTGTAGCCGTTCGGAGCTACGTTTTAGCTCATCCTCGGTAATTTCTTTCTTTTTTTCACGATCACGTAACTTGTCTTGCGCGTCACGACGTACGTTGCGAATCGCAACTTTATGTTCATCCAACTTTTTATGGAGAGTTTTCACCATTTCGCGGCGGCGTTCCTCATTGAGAGGAGGAATATTGAGGCGAATAACCTGTCCATCATTATTGGGGTTGACACCCAGATCAGATTTTTGAATTGCCTTTTCAATATCGATAAGCAGTCTCCGTTCATACGGCTGAATGACTATCAGGCGCGCCTCTGGAACGGAAATCTGGCAAACCTGGTTGATCGGAGTTGGAGCCCCGTAGTAATCAACCTGGATACGATCCACCAGGGCCGCACTGGCGCGACCAGTACGAATAGCGGATAAATCCTGTCGCAGGGCCTCAACAGCCTTTTGCATACGTCGTTCTGCATCCTCGAAAATATCTGCTGCCATTGCAATGCTCCCTTGTAGGGACACTCCTCACGGGTGCCCCTGTAATCCGAGCGGCTCCAGAGCCGCCCCTAGCGTACATCCCACCAGGGCTCTTCCATATCATGAACGAGCGAACCACGCTTCTCACCACGTATGATAGCTTCTAAAGCACCTTCTTGATTGAGGTCAAAAACCACAATTGGAAGGTGGTTATCCTTGCATAGTGAAAGCGCGGTGCTATCCATGACTTTTAGCCCCATATTCAGCGCCCGCATATAGCTCAACTCCTCGAACTTGCGGGCATCCGGGTTACGCATGGGATCATCGTCATAGACACCATCCACTTTTGTCGCTTTCAGTAAAACCTGGGCATTGAGTTCGACTCCACGCAAAGCAGCAGCGGTATCAGTCGTAAAAAACGGATTACCACTTCCTGCAGCCAGAATCACGATACGTCCCTTTTCCAGGTGACGCTGCGCACGACGGCGAATAAACGGTTCAGCCACTGGCGGCATTTCGATGGCCGTCTGAACTCTAGTTACCATACCCAACTTTTCCATAGCATCCTGCAATGCCAGCGAGTTCATCACGGTCGCCAGCATACCCATGTAATCGGCAGTAGCCCGATCAATACCTGTCGCGGCGGCGTCTGCCCCACGCCAGATATTGCCACCACCAGTAACAAGTGCCACCTCTACACCCAAATCATGCACGCGCTTGATCTCGCTTGCGATGCGGCGCACCATCTCAGCATCTATACCAAACCCGACGTGTTGCGAACAGAGCGCCTCACCACTCAACTTAAGCAGGATACGTTTATACGTAAGGGATGAAGTCTTTTGAGACATTATTTTTCGTACTCCCATGCGACACAGCCTTGTAGGCGCGTTAGCGAGGTCCAGTAGACCCCGGCGGAAGTGTGGTGGCTTCCGCCATTATGCGCTACTTGCCCAGTTCAAAGCGACTGAAGCGTCGCAGTACAATATTCTCGCCAGTATCAGCAATCACCTTACGCACCAGATCGCCAACGACGACCGTATCATCCTTCACCCACGGTTGCATCATCAATACCTGTTCGCCAAGATTCTTTTTCAGCTTATTATTAATGACCTCTTCGCGCTTGTCAGCAGGAACGCGTGCCATAGAAGGGTCATCTTCTTCAATTGATTTACGAGCCTGCGCGATGACCTCAGCCGGGACATCTTCAAAATTGATATATTTGGGAGCAGGGTGCGCTCCGGCAATCTGCAAAGCCAGTTCACTGGCAAGTTTGCGGAAGGCCTCACTGCGCGCCACAAAGTCTGTACTGCAATTCAGTTCAAGCAATGCTCCCACGCTATGGTTGTGATGGATATAGGAAAAGATACCGCCCTGCTTGGTTTCGCGATCCGCCACTTGCATCTTCTGTGCTTTCTTATCGCGCTTCGCTTCGACAAGCTTGAGGGCCTCTTCCCAGGTTGCAGCATCACTCAAAGCGTTTTTACAATCAGCAAATGTCGCGCCTGTCTCCTCGCGCAACCTCTTTACGTCAGCCGCAGCGTAGTTCATAACGTTTCTTTGTCTCCTCAATCTTACAGTTGTATTCTACTCAGATGACGGTTAGAAGTACAGTGACCTCTGTCCATATTTTTGGTATCCGAGTGCTTGACAAAAATGTATAACTCTGTATATATCCTTGCCAGGATAGATTTTGGTCTTTCCTCTATTACGATTTAGATACATGCTGGACGCAGGGGCCGCACCGCAGTGCTCAATTCATCACGCCCGAGGTCAGGCATGGTTCCCCACCAGGGCGCAATGATTTGCGCCCCTACGCCCGTACCGCCAGATACAGTAAGAGGCGGGAGGCCAGAAGGCCCGGCGTGAAGTTTCTCTTCACCGGGTCCTCCTCTTACCTCCCGCCAGTGAAAATTCCTTTTTTAGAGCGCCTCTTCCGCAACGAGTTCAGAATCAGCAGGGGTAGGGGTGGCAGATTCTGCTTCCTCAGCCGGTAAGGCAGGAGGAACCGCCGCAAGTTCAGCTTCGCTCACTTCCGGCACCGGTGTCTCCGACGGCTCACCCGCTTCGCCCTCAATATCCTTCGGCTCGCTATCCTTCTGTCGGGCCTCCAGTTCGCGGCGCCCTTCAACGGCTGCATCCGCAATTTTGGCACACAGCAAGCGAACGGCGCGAATAGCGTCGTCGTTGGCAGGGATAGGATAATCCATCTCATCGGGATCACAGTTGGTGTCAGCAAGAGCGATGATGGGGATTTCCAGGCGGCGAGCCTCTAAGACTGCTGTGCGTTCTTTACGTGTATCAATGATAAAGAGCGCGCTCGGCAGACGTCGCATGTCCTTGATACCACCAAGAATACGTTCCAGGCGTGTCATATCATCCTGTAAGCGCTGCACTTCTTTTTTGGGCAGGCGCTCGAAATCGCCGCGTTCTTTACGGGCTTCCAGGTCGCGAAGATAGCGAATACGGGACTGAATCGTCTGAAAATTAGTGAGCATGCCACCAAGCCAGCGCTGATTGACATAGTACATACCACAGCGTTTGGCTTCTTCCGCTACAGCTTCCTGTGCTTGCTTCTTTGTGCCCACAAAGAGGATGGTTTCGCCATTGGCCGCAAGCTGCTCAACAAACTTGTAGGCCTCATTGAGACGTGTTACTGTCTGCTGTAAATCGATAATATGGATGCCGTTGCGATCCATAAAAATGAAGGGCTGCATTTTGGGGTTCCAGCGACGGGTCTGATGCCCGAAGTGTACGCCGGCTTCCAAAAGCTGCTTCATTGAGATAATATTTGCCAAAAAATGGATCCTCCCTTATTGATCCTCCGCTCTCTTCATATCAACGCAAATTGCAGTATCCTCAAATCTTGTAGTATCCTTACAATGGAACTCAGGAGTACCAGGGTTTCCGCTGTTCAAAGAGCGTGTGTACTTAGCATGTGATTACCATAATCACATGTATGCGGGAGATTCTTGCCTCCCGCTAACTCAGAAGTATAGCATAATCGGTGCTATTTAGCAAGAAAATTTTGAGGATGTGAAGAAATCACACCTGGTTTATTCTAATGGAAACACGGGAATGTCATTGATTATCGAGGCACAACAGGTAAAGAAAATCTACCGCAGCGGACAACTGCGTGTAGAGGCGCTCAATGGTATCGATATGGCGGTAGAGGCTGGTGAGATGGTTGCTATTATGGGGCCGAGCGGCTGCGGCAAAACGACGTTGTTGAACTGCCTCTCGGGGTTGGATACCATCGACGAGGGGAACATTTTCATCCAGGGCGACAATCTGCGCGAGTTAAGCGACAATGAACGGACAACTTACCGTGCGCGACACATGGGGTTTATCTTCCAGGATTTCAACCTCCTCCCGGTGCTCTCGGCAGTGGAAAATGTGGAGCTCCCGATGCTTATCGCCAGAGTTCCCGCTAAAAAGGCGCGCAGGCGCGCCCTCGAGATGTTAGAACGGGTAGGACTCCTGGACAGGGCCAGGCACCGTCCAGCCGAACTTTCAGGGGGGCAACGCCAGCGAGTAACGATTGCTCGCGC
>MNIY01000115.1 GCA_001919995.1 Ktedonobacter sp. 13_1_20CM_4_53_11 | reverse complement strand
TTCTCCTACCTCTGGGACATCCATACGCTTCTTACCAATAATGCGTCCTTACTGGATTCAGAGTGGGACGATGTGTATGCTATTCTCGTGCAGGCGAAGAAGCTGCAGGTATTCGCGCAGTGGCGACAGCAGGAACAAGCACGGGGCATCTTCCTTGGACCAGATTTCTTCACGATTCCGCCGCCGCCCACGACGTTTCCCCCACCTGAACCTCTGCCTCTGCCCTCCTGGAGAGCATCAGCAGATGCACGGCGCGACTGGCAGCAGACGCTGCAGTCACGCATAGATCAGAAGCAGGCGACCCGAGATGCTCTGTACGCAGCGGTGGATGCAGTTGAGGAAGCTGCGCTGCCGAAACTGCGCGATGCGCTGATTATGCTGGTTCAAGCAGAGGGAACGACGCTCCAGGCCAGGGCGAAATGGATTACCGATCATCTGTTCATCGACGCTCTCGCCAGTGGATCCCTACAGACCACACTCATTGCCCAGGCCATTGAGACCATACAGAACCTCCTCACTGCACTGCGTATCAATCTCCTGCACGATACCTATCCCAACCTCGCACTCTATGCCGACCATTTTGACGAGGAATGGCGATGGCTCGGTTCCTATGCCACCTGGCGCACGGCTCTCCTGGTCTACCTCTACCCGGAAAACCTGTTGCAGCCGGACTTACGTACCTGGCAGACACCTGCCTTCCGCGACCTCACCACTAACCTGCGCGGCAACCTTCGCCTCACTCCGCAGAGCGCCTGCGATGCCGCTGCCACCTACTTTGACTACTTCAACGATGTTTGCCACTTGAGCATAGGAGCATGCAGCCAGGCACGCACACGCATGCACACGGGAGACAGTTGCCGCACGCGAACCGCGACCGATTACCGCGATCTCTTTTACCTGTTCGCGCTTGCCAACACCTCATCACAGAAGGTGTACTGGTCCGCGTACGATTCCAGCGACGCATCTGGCTATGCACAGACGTTCTGGGAGGAAGTACCGGAACTCAGCGGCGTACTGAATATCATCGGTGCAGTCCCATATCAGCTCGCCCCCGACCAGCGAGCCATCTACCTGTTCGTGCGCTTGCAACGAGGCGGGCAGAGGCTGGTCTTTATCAAATATGACCTGGAGAAGCAGGCATGGGGGCAATCAACCGAGCTTGAACTACCAAACAAAACCACCACCTTTACCGCCGTCGTCAAACAAACGACTACTGAAGACCAGCCGCCACGCTTGGCTATCCGTACCGGGGATGGCGCGATCTATGATCGCAAACTGAATGCCGATGGTACCGACTGGGAAGACGCGTCAGCCGACAACAAGAGACAGGATCAGACACCAGACACGAAGCAGCAGAGTGACAAGACAAGCGAAGATGCATGGAAATCACTGATCGATGCAGCGCGCGGAGGTGACTTTGCGGCGCTCTTTGCAATGGTCGAGGTTGCTCCTGATGAATATTACCTGTTGGTTAGTAGCCTCGACGCAGTATGGTATCGGCTCTTTGGCAGTCATGACGACGGACACTGGCGTCCGTTTGATAAAGGCACATTTAGCGGCGCGATTTCCTGGCCCGGCACATCCGATCTGTTTGTCTTCACGACATACCCGACCACCACCTATCGTGTACTAAAGCGCTCGGATGTACCATTGGAGCAGATGTCACCCGACGTGATCACCGATAGCTCGGCTCTTGATCTCTGGCTGGCGGACGTCGCTGGTGTGATGGTGTACAATATCCTGCCAGTCTACAGCATAGAAAACCATGATCCAGGACAGAACCTGGACGAAAACAGCCCGCAAGGGAAATTGTGGAAAGAGGCGAACGCCCTGGTGCAGCAGTTTACAGTCGATCATCTCCCACTGGGCGAGGTACTCTACCGCGTCAACCACCAGCAAAGGGTGGCATTTCTCTCGCGTGATGATAGCGATGTGTTTGTCCCACCACCCGACCAGGTTATTCTCTCTACATCCCCCGAAGTCATTACCGGTATCAGGAGCGGAGAATCTGCTCCGTCCGGGTTGGACTACATCGTTGCACGGTCAGGCACAGCCGATACATCAGTACAAATTGCATTCATACGGAATAGCGGACAGGTCGGCAGCTATCGCTGCAGCTTTACGCGCTCAGGTGACACATTGCAAGAAGATACGCCGATACGCCTGGTACCACAGGTCACAGGGCCTTTCTCCCTTGCAGAGCAGCTGTCCAGCCAGAAGCTGCAAGCCGTGCGCTTTCTGGTGAATCAGGTGTTTGAGTTGAACAATGATGGCCCGGCCTCGAACAGAACCTACCTGGAAGAAGCCTATTACTTCGTGCCAGTCCTGCTGGCACTGCAACTTCAATCGCTTGGACACTACCCCGCCTCCCTCGACTGGTTCCGCCACGTCTATGACTACAATACCTCCATCGATGCGAGAAAGATTTACTATGGGCTAGAGCAAGAACAGAATGCCAACATTGTATATCAACGTGCCGACAACTGGCTGCTCGATCCCCTTAATCCACATACCATTGCGACAACGCGCCCAGGGGCCTACACGCGCTTCACACTGCTCTCACTTGCGCGCTGCTTCCTGGAATTCGCCGACGCCGAGTTCAGCAGTGATACATCAGAGTCGGTTGCGCGGTCGCGCACCCTGTACACAACGGCCCTCGACCTGCTCAACAGTGATGAGCTGCAACAGCAGCAGGGGCTATGTGCCGATGTCATTGGTTCGCTTGATGTCCAGGTCGGCCAGGGCGAGTGGGCTTCCGTCTTCGAGCAATTAAAAGCCGCACTGTGGGCAATATCTGACTCGACACTGCTTAAAACTATCGTCGCCCAGGTGCAACAGGTGCTAGCGACCGATGAACCGATCACAAGCCGCTTCGCGAAGGCACAGGCAGTGATGAGCAGCGCGAAGGCGAGCATAGCTGCACCGCCAACGTTGGGAGTCGTAATCGAAGAGAGGGCGCAGCTTCAAGAGCAGGCACACGCGACGCTGCTGGCACAGCCTCACATCCTCGAAGCGGCGAAACAGGTTGGGATCACGGTCGGGACAGACTATGTTCACGCCCTCTCCCTCGTTTCTGGTGTCAATAGCGCAGCCCTGTTAAAAGATCGTGTCGCGTTGCCCTGGCTGCGCCAGCAAGCGTCGACAAACAGCAGTAACGACGTTACAGCGGTTACGACCATCACCCCCCTCGCGATTCGAGGCGGCGCGCAGGCCCTGCTGAGCCGATTCTCGCCGCTTGCCCCGACACACACTTCTGCACTAGCGAAACTGGCATCGGCCGATGCCTTGCAGACAACGAATATCGCGCGCAGACTGGGGCAGCAATATATTCCGGCACCCTCTTATCATTTCTGTATTCCCAGCAACCCGGAACTAGAAAGCCTGCGCTCGCGCGTCGATCTCAATCTATATAAATTGCGTACGTGTCGCAATATCGCGGGCCTGGAACGCCCGCTAGACCCCTACTCGGCTCCCACCGACACGACCAGCGGCTTGCCTAGCATTGGCAGCAACGGTCAGCTCGCCCTCCCGGGGGCAGTGACACTTCGCCCAACTCCCTATCACTACTCATCGCTGATCGAACGAGCCAAGCAGCTCGCACAGCTAGCGGGGCAGATTGAGAGCGCAATGCTCATGGCCCTGGAGAAGCGCGATGCGGAAGCGTATACGCTGCTGAAAGCGCGCAATGATGTCCAGTTGGCTCAGGCAGGTATGCGGCTGCAAACCCTACGCGTCAAGGAGGCACAGGGGAGCGTGAAGCTGGCAGAGTTGCAGCGCGACCGTGCGAAGCTGCAAGTTGACCACTACAAAGCCTTGCTCGCAGCGGATATCAGCGAACTGGAAGGCAAACAGCTCGAACTCCTAGGGCTAGTCTCTGGCCTCTACCTGACGGCGGCTGAGCTGGCAGCTATTCCTAACCTCATTGTCGGACTGGCCTCCGGCTCGATCATCGATTTCGCGGGCACCGTTTCCAATGTGGCGCAGTCTATCGGCACGCAAGCCTCTATTACAGCTCTGCAGGCTAGTTATGAGCGCCGCAGGCAGGACTGGCAATATCAACAGACACTCGCCCAGCAGGATAGTGTGATTGGCGACCAGCAGGTAACAAATGCTGAGGATCACGTTCGCGTCGTCGGACAGGAGGCGGCCATCGCGCAAATGCAAACCGATAACGCCGAGGCTGTTGTAGAGTTCCTGGCAAACAAATTTACCAATGTCGAACTCTACTCGTGGATGAGTAATGTGCTTGGGCGCGTCTACGGCTTCTTCCTGCAACAGGCAACGGCGATAGCCCAACTCGCCGCTAACCAGCTCGCTTTTGAACGGCAGGAAGTGCCTCCACCTTTTATCCAGTCAGATTACTGGCAGGCACCCACGGATAGCGCAGCAAGCAGCGTTGAGGGCAACACCCCTGATCGCCGGGGCCTGACTGGTTCAGCCCGCTTACTCCAGGACATCTACCAGCTCGATCAGCATGCCTTTGTAACGAACCAGCGCAAGTTGCAACTCACGAAAACCTTCTCGCTGTTCCGGCTCGACCCCTTTGCCTTTCAGCAGCTTCGTGAAGCAGGGGTGATGGTGTTTGAGACGGCGATGGAGCAGTTCGACCGCGATTTCCCCGGTCACTACCTCCGCCTCATCAAACGGGTACGAGTCTCAGTCATCGCACTCATTCCTCCGACGCAGGGAATACGTGCCACCCTGAGCTCGCGTGGGATATCACGTACGGTTATTGGGGGTGATGTCTTTCAGACGTGTCGATACGACCTGGGAGTTCAGCATGCCTAAAGCAGCCAATATGTTCGATTACAATACAATTGCCGATGTGCTGATCTCTTTTGAATACACGGCCCTCAACAGTTTTGCCTACCGCCAGCAGGTGCTCCAGACGCTCAAGCCGATACTCAGCGCGGACCGCGCCTTTAGCTTCCGCCAGGAGTTCGCCGACCAATGGTACGATTTGCATAACCCCGACCAGACAGCGACTCCGATGACCGTACGCTTTGCGACCCGGCGTGAAGATTTTCCGCCCAACCTGGACGAACTGCTGATCCAGCAAGTCGTGCTCTACTTTGCTCGCAGTGCTGAAGTCCAAATGGAAATTTCGGTCGGGCATCTGCAGTTTCGAGCGGCTGGCAGTAATAGCCCTCTTGGAGGCACTGCAGTTTCACTTGATGGTGTAATCAGCACACGCAAGGGGAATGCTGCGAGTTGGGCATCGATAATCGGGAGTAATCCAGGAGGTGACTGGGAGTTGGCGTTGTCTAACGACGCTCAGACCCGGGCACTCTTCGAGAACGAGCAGCTATCAGACATCTTGTTGGTCATTACCTATTCTGGGCGCACGCCGACATGGCCTGGGTAGCGCATAGTACAATCTATTCTCCATGCGTGAAGGCTATTGCGATCTACAAATTCGCTCTCTTTGTTCACGGTTTGTAGATCGACAGTCATGAAAACGTACTTTCATGACTGTCGATCTACATAAAATATATTATGAGGTGGTCTTCGCAGTAGGAGCAGACACGGATGCTATGCTGGATCGAGCCATCAATCATCATCTGCTCTAAGGGGATATTGTGCTGGCTACTTGAGACATCCGTTCAGAGAAATCGAGAACGAGCAAACCTCTGCTCAATAAATAGGTAGGGAGATACCTTGGCAACCAAGCAGAAAGATGACGTTTTCTCCTTATTCACGGAATGGAAACAGGGTGAGACAAAAAGACGCAGGTATCTTGAAGTGACTATCACATGATGTCAAGCACTTTTCACTCGCCTCTAGTACATACAACTATTGTAGTTTATGCTGCCTTTTGATAGTCATGATGCAACCTACCCAACACGGGAACGGCGCAAACCTTGCTCAGTTGATTCGCAGAAGGAGCAGAAAGCACAGGAGGGTCCGCAATCCCCTGCCCAAGCCCTTGATGGGGTCGAGCTTGATGAAAGTACAGGGCATAAGCCTTGAGGAGGCGAGAGAGTTGTTTCTCATGGAAAATGAAGAAGTGATCCAAGCATTCTCGTCTCACGCTTCCCAAAAAGCGTTCGCAAACGGCATTCGCCTGAGGAGTTCGAAATGGCGTTCGAAGCACCTTAATCCCACTGGTTGTGGCCACTCGCGCAAAACTTGTCCCAAATTTCTTGTCATTATCCCGGATGAGATATTTGGGCGTTTGCCCGTATGGAGTCGCTTCTCGCAGTTGTTGCGCCACCCACGAATCGGTAGGTGTTCGTGTCACATTCACATGGATGACTTTGCGCGATTTTAGCTCAATGATGAAGAAGGCGAAAAGTGGACGAAAGAAAAGATCTGTCACCTGCAAGAAATCGCAAGCCCACATCTCCGCCACATGATTGCGCAAGAATGTTTTCCAGGTCTGTCCACGGACGCGTTTTGGGCGACCCTGCCGCATATACCTTTGGATGGTTCGTTTACTCACCCGAATATCGAGCTTGAGCAATTCACCACGAATACGTTCCGCCCCCCAGAGTCGATTGTTGGCTGCCATCTCCTTGATCAAACTGATTGCCTCGGACGAAAGCCTCGGCTTTCTCTCATGTACTCTGCATTTATGTTTCCAGAACACACGGAAAAGCTCACGGTGCCAGCGCAGAAGGGTTTCCGGCTGGACAAGGAAGAGCGTCTGCTTCCACGTCCGAACCATTCTGGCCAGAACCACCAGAAGCAACCTGTCCCTCTTCCGAGAGACGGGTCGTTTGACCTGCCGACGCAAGATAATCAGTTGTTGCCGTAATAGTGCTTTTTCCGCTAACAGTTCAGCTTTGCCTCTGGTCAGGTCAGCGAATGTTCCGAGGACAAGGGAAGCAGTGGATGGTTTGAGCCACCGCAAAATATATTCTTGCAGCTTGTGCAAGCAGAGACAGATTCGTTGCTTAATTGAGAGAAGTACATATTGCACAAATACAACCTCATTTTTGTGAAAATGGGCGCATGTTCAGAACACAGGCGCAAAATGGACCGCGTTGATTGTACTTGCAGAGCACATACTTTGGCAAGAGGCTTCCTTCATTAGGCACAATAGGCCGATTTTTCGAACAGATGTCTCAAGTAGCCAGCACAGGCTCATGTGAGAAGGATAACCCGGTCTCGATTATAGCGATGGAGAAAGAGGAGCAGGCAAGCCTCATGCATGATCTCAGACTTGGAAAAGGAGAGCGTCATGCGCACAAAACGAGCGAGCGGCTTGCGCAGCGTGTTCTTCCACCGCTCCACATGGGCCGTTTCTCCCGTCTCTTTTCCCACCGCCAAGTGCTGTTCCTCTGGGATCACCGCCCTGTACGCCTGTGCTGGCTCCTTGGTCCATCCGTTCAGAAAAGGTCCTTTGAGAAGCGAGAGACCAAGGAGAAAAGGGGAGTGCATGTCTGCGAGGTGCTCGACCCTGAACCAGTGTGGGAGCAGGCACGGCGCACGTTTCTGACACACGCAGCTGGCAGACAGCTGTGTGAAGGGTGGCGACTCGTCTGTCCTCAGATCTCCCCTTCCAAATTATGCTATGTATTTCCTATTCTATAAATAGACTCACCGGAACCGACGGGTTTCCAGTCCTCTGTCACCAATTTGCTCTCTCTTCCTAATCCCCACGAGTCCCCTCTCCCAGAAGCTCAAACACCTTCTCGCTGAGGATGGAACACAACCTCCTCTCGTTGAGCAACGGCGACCTCAGCCCAAGACGCCGAAACACGGTATTCCCTCTTCACAATGGCCTCATGTCTTCCGTCGTGTCATGGAGAAGCATGAACCTCTGAGAACTGTTGCAGATGAGTATGGCGTCTCGTATGAGACAGGACGACGTGTAAGTATTGCTGCTCCTCCAGAGCATGGACAGCAAGAAGCTCACCTGTAGAAGCTGATGTGATCGGCACTCGCATCGTGATGTACTTCTCTGTTCAAGAACGGATGCTTGAAGGAGCCAGGACAGCCATCATGAGTGCTCTTTCTTTGGAACGGATATGCTCAGTAGCCAGCACAAGTACTTTTTCGTTGAGATCATACCGATAGGACGGATCGTCCACAATGGGGACAGAACCGCTTCTCCTGCTGGGTATCGCGATAGCCACACGCACACACTCTGGGGAAGGACCCTGGCAAAAGCCTGCTCTGCTCTGCCGGAGATCGAGGAGCAAACCGGTCGATGATGGCCTGGGCAAACTGCAGAAAGTGGTAGACATCGGCAAAATTCGTCGCCAGTCCGACCGAAACACGGAGCGCTCCTTGCTTGCGATCGTCAATGACGTGGAGAAACTGCTCATACGTCATACGCTCTTTCTGGCGAAAGGCCGAGGCCAGGTCCTCGCGCACCAGGCCCAGGGCGATCTCACGCACGCCTGGATTACAAAAGCAGCCGCTGCGCACAGAGAGCCCGGCCCGGTTGGCCTCCTCCTGGATCGCATAACAATCAAAGACTGCTCCAGACGGATCACAGAAATTGAAGGCGATGGTCCCGCCGCGCCTCTCCGTCGTGATTGGACCATAGATCTGCACCGCTGGCTGACTGTTGCTATGGCGCAGGTCAAGCAACTGTTCTAAGAGCCAGCCGCTCAGGCACCTGACGCGCTCGTGAATCGTCTCCATGCCAATCGCTTCGAGATACCTCAGCCCGATTTCCACGGCAGGCAGCATGAGATAATTGATGGTGCCATCCTCAAAACCTGCCTCGCCAGGAGTCAGGTAAAATCCCTGGCCAGTGGCATCGGCGGCCAGAACCGAGGAAAGGGTAATCGTTCCTCCGGCAAACCAGGGACGGCGCAGTTTGGCCAGCGCGGACTTCCGAGCCAGTAAGCATCCAATCCCCGTTGGGTACCCGAACATTTTATAGAAGGAGAGGGGGACGAAATCCGGGTGCCATCTGGAGAGATCCAGGCGATTGGAAGGGACAAAGGCCGCGCAATCGACGAGGACATCCCAACCCAGATCCTGCGCGTGAGCAATCCAGTCGAGCGGGTGCTGCACACCGGTCACGTTGGACTGGGCCGGGTAGGCAAACAGGCGTGGCTGTTCCGGGCAGGCCTGCGCCAGCAAGCGGTGCAGGTGAGCCTCATTGACGCGTAGATCGGGCGGCTCAAGGGGCACATAGGTGATGGCGGCATCCTTGGCGTGAGCAAATTCGCGGATGCCGTTCACCGAGTTATGATTATCAAAGGTGAGCAGATAGTGGCCACCTGAGGTGAAGGGGTAGGACTCCCCGACAAGCTTGAGGGCGCCGCTGGCATTGGGTGTGAAGATCACGACATACTCCTGGGGGGATGCCTTGAAGGAGCTGAGCACGAACCGGCGGGCGCGGTCCACCAGGGTGGTCATGGCCTGGGAGGCCGGATTGGTTGAATGGGGATTGCCGAACACGTGGCTGCAGAGCAACTCGGCATGCTCCCGCACCTGGCATTCGGCATAGAGTCCCCCACCGGTGTAATCTAGGTAGACATGCTGCTGAGCATCCAGGCGGGCATACTCTGTAGCGCGGAGGGTATCAAGAGATTGAGTGGTGTCGAACGTGGGAAACTTCTGTCGGAATACAGCCAGAGCAATTTCTATGGGTGCAAGCTGTGCTGCTTGTGAATGAGTCATGAAAGCTCTCCTTCTGGGGGCTAGGGTTCTCCAGCACACGCTAGAGTAGAATTATTTTCTCGAACAGCCAGGAAAGAGCCTCTCGCCTGGAACTTACTCTTCTGCTTTCGACTCCATCCCTGGTGACCATCAGCGCGGCGCTGAGTCGCAGAAACGGAATACTGCAGGAGTTCCCCACACACTCGCTTGGCGAGTAACGTGGTCTAGTCGAGCTCCTGCGAACTGGAAAGGGGCAGGTACCCATCATAGGGCTGATCATGATCGCCTCCTTCCCCCAGTTCGACCTCCAGTCGCCTGACCTCCATCCAATTCGTGCGGTGGGCATCCCAGAGCTGCTTCACCGCAATGGCGGTGGTCAGTCTCCCTTGATTGGCTCGCTTGAGCATCGCGTCCATCTGCTGGGTCGAGGTGAAGAGAAACACGCGGATGTGCTCCTCCGGCATTGCGCGATAGAGGGTCAGCACGCCCAGCACGCCATGGAGCGAGTTGAAAAGGGGAGACTTCCAGCGCCAGATGGCTGAATGGCTCCCTCGTATGGTTACTCGATAGCAAATCATGGGATCCCGTGCCTTTCCTTTCGTCGTGTGAGCACGACGTGCACGCACACGGACCATGCGAGAGCGTTGCGTGTCTGAAACACATCGACTGCTCTCTCCACATGTAGCGTCGCTTTGACTCCAAGAGAACCATCTAAAGTTCGCGTTTCCAGCTACGAAGCCTTTCTTGTCGTGACTTCTTTCTAAAGCAGAAAGCGACTGCATCAGTTTTCCGTTTTGCTCGGCCAGTTGACCCAGAAGTTCATAGCCAGACGACGACGGGTCTGCCACAGCTCGTTCTTCTGCTGGAACCCCTGAATGCCCGCCCCTTGTCGGCATCATCGATCTCCCAGACCCCATTGACGGCAGACGTGAGCGCGCCTGAAAGCGCCTCAAACCCCTGGGCAGTAGAGAGATCGCACTCCACGCCCTTGTTGATGATGAATTTGAGCTGGCGCAGGCCCTGCTGGCGCTTTGACTGCAGCACCTCCAGCAGGCGCTCAACCTCTGTATCGAGTTGATCGTTGGGGACGGCTCGGTTCCAGAGGGTGAGGTCTACGGCGTGCTGCGCCGGATGGAGCGCCCCCAGGAAGTTGATCTCCTTCGTCACGCGACGACCGATCAAGCGAGCCATACGAGTCGTGCCGCCCCATCCAGGGGTGATGCCGAGATCGACCTCGGGCATGCCCCAGATGGCGCGTTCCGTTGCGATGACGAAATCGCAGGCCATCGTGATCTCCAGGCCGCCACCGACACAGTATCCATCCACCGCGGCGATGGTGATCTTGTCAAGTTCTTCGAGCTGATTGGCCATGTTCTGGTAGGAGCGCACGCGGCGCATCACCTCGTTCGCATTCCCCCATGGCATCTCCATGATATCGTCGCCGGCGCAGAACGTCTCACCTGCCCCTCGGATGACCAGAAACCGCAGTGTCTCTGACGCGCGAATCCGCTCAATGGCCCCAATGAGTTCATCAGAAAGCTTCATGCTTAAACAGTTGCGTACCTGTGGCCGGTTCAGCGTGAGAAAGGCCGTGCGATCGCGTTCCTCGTACACAAGCTCTTGCATCACATGTGCTGCCTCTTCGTGTTATGCTGTTTTGATTTCCGCCACATCCTCCAGGCCCAGCGCTTTGATGGCCTGCGCGCGCAGCACGAACTTCTGCACCTTGCCGCTGGCCGTCAGAGGATAGCTCTCCACAAACTGGAAGTAGCGCGGAGTCTTCTGGTGGCTGATCTGGCCCTGACAGTACACGCACAACTCCTCCTCGGTCAATTGCTCACCTGCCCTAGGAATCACCACTGCGAGCAGTTGTTCGCCAAAGTAGGCATCAGGGACGCCCACCACCTGCACCTGGGCCACTTTGGGATGACGAATGAGGAACTCCTCGACCTCCACCGGAAAGAGGTTTTCGCCTGCGCGAATGACCATGTCTTTGAGCCGGCCTACGATGTTGAGGTAGCCATGCTCGTTCATTGTCGCCAGGTCTCCCGAATGCACCCAGCCGTCATCATCAATGGTCTCGTCGGTCTTCTCGGGCATCTTGTAGTAACCAGCCATGACCACGAAGCCGCGATAGCACAGTTCGCCGCGCTCACCTACCGGCACGATCTCGCCGGTCGCCGGATCGATGATTTTGATCTCGATATATGGCAGCGCTTTGCCGACGGTCGCCGCTTTCAACTCAAACGGATCATCCGCTAGCGTCATGGTGATGCAGCAACTGCCCTCCGTCTGCCCAAAACAGATGAAGACATCTGCTCCCAGCTGTGCTTTCACCTGCTCCATCAGGAAAAGAGGAACAGGAGCACCGCCCGACCCCACCACCTTGAGTGAGGAGAGGTCATAGCTGGCGCAGTCAGGATGCTGCAACATCGCCTGGATCGTGGTCGAAACGCCACCAGACTGAAAGAGGCGTTCACGGCTGATGACCTGGAGCGCTTTGACGGGATCGAAGGCCAGCAAGGGATAGACCGTACTGCCCTGATAGAGCGGAGCCAGAAGGCTAGTGACGATGCCGGCCACATGAAAGAACGGGAACCACGTATTCCCGCGGATCTCCTGCAAGGCCAGCCCTTCACGCTGTGCGAAGGGTTCCAGGCGCTTTGTATAGACCACTGCGTTGTTCACGAGGCCATCATGGGTGAGGAGAGCGCCCTTTGGAAAGCCCGTGGTGCCGGAGGTGTACATGAGGATGGCTGGATTAGACGGGCTGACCGAGGCCTGCCGCTCGGCCAATGCTGTATCGCTCAACTGAGCGCCAGCAGTAATCACCTCGCCCAGGAGTGTGGGTCGCCAGCCTTCTTGCTGCATCAGGCCAGCTGGAGGCATCCCCAATAGGCTCACATGGCGCAGCAGAGGGAAGCGCTCGCTCGTCACCTCACCATGTTTGCTGCCAGGAGTGGTCAGCGCGCGGATGGTTGCCAGGTGGTCATAGTCGCGCACCCGCGCCATGAAGAACAGCGCGCGCACATCTCCTTGCTTGAGAATATACTCAATCTCAGCCGCGCGCAGGACCGGGTTGATCGTGACCAGCACCAGCCCGGCTTTGGCGGCGGCCATCATGAGGATAGGCCACTCGGGGAGATTGGCTGCCCAGACGGCGATGTGCTCGCCCTTGGCCAGTCCGAGGGCCAGCAGCCCACGGGCTGTGGCATTGGCTCGGTCGCGGTAGTCCTGGTAGGTCCAGCGGATGTTGAGCGCGTCGCCGAATTCAGGATAACAGGAATAGACGATGGCTTCCTGGGTAGCAAGCTCATCGGCTCGACGATCTAAGAGGTCTCCAATCGTCATCTCGAGGAGATTGATCCCCTCAGTTTCGGCCTGCCAGTAGGACAAGCCATCTGTGGTCATGCCCATAGATATCCTCCTGCAGAAAGACCGGACCAAGTCGCAGCCATTTCTTCTCAGTCGCCGAGCTGGTTTTCACCAGGACGGCAGGTCACGCAAAACACTTCATGACTGCAAGTCTACCTGCTGCGGCTCTGCCATAGATCGGTGAAACTACGTATTGGACTACGTATTTTTGCTGCGATGAGGGAGCGCCTCGGCAGCGGAGTGCGCCGTCCTTGTAGACGGAGGTGTGGCGGGGCAGGAACAGCCACTGCCTAGCGGAAAGGGTGGAGCCTTGATGGGAACTGAGGGTGCGAGAACCGTGGAGAGACGGCTCAGACCAGGTGGCGTTCGACCGCGAAGCGGGTAGCAGCCGCCCGCGAGCTGACCCCCAGCTTGTTGTAAATGGACGTGAGATGCGAGTTGACGGTGCGCAAGCTAATGACCAGGCGTTCTGCCACCTGGGCATCGGTCAGACCTGCTGCCACCAGCCCCAGCACCTCCACTTCGCGGGCGGTCAAGCCTGCAGGAGAGGCCGGGGGACGCTTGACGCGGCGAGCGGTCTGCAGGGGAAGCGCCTTGTATGCTGCAAGCGCCTGGGTGGGCGTCATGGCGCGTCCTTCCGCCAGGGCTTTGGCCAGGGCCGCTTCTCCCAGGTGGGCACGAGTCGCGGCCTGCGCGCGCTCAAAGAGGGTCTGTGGGATGTAAACATTGAGGGATTCCGGAAAGCTCTCCGCCGCTCCCCACAGCAGTGCCGCACAGGTGAAGTGTCCCTGTGCAGTAGCCACGCAGCCCAGTCCTTTCAGCCCGGCAGCGATAGCACCAGTTGCCCCCAGTTCGAGAGCGATGGTCAGGCCCTCTTCATACTGGGCACGGGCGAGCGCATCATTGTCCTGTGCCAGAGCCAGGCTCGCCAGCATCAAACGGGTGCACACCATGTTGTGCCGGTCCCCCATCTCCTGGGAAAGCTGGATGCTCTCGCTGAGGAGCGCCTCTGCCCGCTCCATTTCTCCCTGCAGGAGGGCAATCTCCCCCATCACATTGAGCGCGAGAGCAACCTCCCACTTCGAGCGCACTATTCGAACAAGGGACTGCACTTCCTCTATGAGGACACGTGCCTGCGCGAACTCCCCCTCCCTGAGCCTGGTGCGAGACAGAAAGTACAGGAGCATGGGGGTAAACGTAATACTGCCAGTTGTTTTGTAGAGTGCCAGGCTCTCCTCGAACAACCCGATGGCTCGCTGGTGTTCTCGCTGGAACATCGCCAGGATGCCCAGATGCATGAGCACAAAGGCCACTGCCTTCGGCTCTCCATGGGATCTCGCCTGCGCGAGCGCCGCCTTGAAGCCCGATCGGGCTTCTGCATAATCACGGATGTTCACCAGAGCCACACCCTGCAAGACAAGGGCGTAGATCAGATTCTCTCTATCTTCCAACTCCCGCGCGAGTGCCAGGGCTTCTTCAGCCACTGGTGCGAGTTCACGGAAGTCCCTTTGATACCACATCAGCAGCCCCTCAGTGATGAGCGCTTTCAGACGCAGGGGAGTCGGTGCTGCCTGCTTCCGGGCCAGACCCCGTTGCAGAAAGCCGCGTCCCTCGCCCGGATACCAGCGTGTGACCCATAAGTCGAGCAGGGCACTGCTGAGACGCAAGACCAACGGTACCTCCTCGTCTCTCCCGGTCGCTGCCTGTTGGAGGACCGCGAGCAGGTTCTCGCGCTCCCGTTCCAGCCGGTCGAGCCACCGTACTAACTCGGGACCCTCCAGATACGGCTCGGCTTCCTCGGCCAGCTCCACATAATACTCCGCATACGCCCGCCGGGCTGCTGCTGCTTCCCCGTTCGTGCGCAGGCACGCCAGCCCAAACTCGCACAGCGTCTCCAGCATGCGAAAGCGGGGTTCCTCGCCTTCCTGCTCCGTCTGCTGCACCAGACTCTTGTCGAGGAGGGAGGCAACGCCCGTCAACACATCGAGCGGCGGCTCACTGCCGGAGTTGCAGACGGCAGCGGCTGCCTCCAGGCTGAAGCCGCCGGCGAAGACGGAGAGCCAGCGAAAGAGGCGCTGCTCCTCTGCACTCAAGAGGTCATAGCTCCACTGGAGGGTGTCGCGCAGGGTCCGCTGGCGAGCAGGCAGGTCCTGTGCGCCACTGGTTAACACCTCAAGTCGGCGTTCCAGGCGACGCAACAAGGCCTGCGGCGGCAGCAGCTTGATGCGAGCCGCCGCCAGTTCGACCGCCAGAGGCAGCCCCTCCAGGCGCGTGCAGATCGCCGCCACGGTGTGAGCATTGGCTCTGGTCAACTGAAAATCGGATTGGACGGCCCGAGCGCGTTCGAGGAAGAGAGCCACAGTCGCAACTGTTGCTACCTGCGCCAGGTCCTGGCTTTCGCCAAGCTGTGGGAGATCGGGGACGGCCAGGGGAGGCACGGCGAACTCGTATTCAGCAGACAGATGCAGGGCGGCGCGGCTGGTGACCAGCACGTGCAGGCGGGGACAGGAAGCGAGCATATCGGCCAGGGTGGTCGCGGCAGCCACCACCTGCTCGAAGTTGTCCAGCAGCAGCAGCAGGTGGCGCTCACGCAGAGACGTTTGCAGTTGCTTGAGCAAGGGACGATCAAGAGCTTCCCACAGTCCGAGCGCCTGGGCAATGGTAGGGATGACTCGCTGAGGCTCGCTCACGGAAGCCAGCGGCACAAAGCAGACACCGTCGGTGAAGTCGGCCCGCAGAGCTGCTGCGGCAGCCAGGGCCAGGCGCGTTTTGCCCACGCCTCCTGGACCGGTGAGGGTCAGCAGGCGGACCTCTGGACGTTGCAAGAGGGCAGAGATCGCTTGCCCCTCCTGCTCGCGTCCGATCAGCGTGGTGGGTGACAACGGCAGGTGAGCAAGGGAGAGCTGGGAAGCCACGCTCTCTGATACGACTGGTGGGTGCCCGGCGTAGCCACTCTGCTGCCATGCCGCCTGCGTTTGGAGGCGTTGACGACTCCCTGCACGAGAGGAATCCACAGGCAGTAGACTTGCTCCTTCCGCTGGCACGACGAGCGCATCACGTCCTGCTCCCGAAACCTCCAGCACCGCTGCCATCTCCTGCAGCCGCTCCAGCGAAAGACGCTCCGCTTTGCCCAGGTAGGCAGAGCAGAGCTTCCCACCTCGCCTGCAGTAGGCTTTCCAATACCAGCCCCCGCGCCCATTGCCAGACTGCTCCTTACGCGCCGTGAACTGGCCGGACGGCGCGCGAAAGGTGAATGCCCTCGCGGTCCGGAGCCAGGCATACCAGCCCTGGGTGCCGACTGGCACGATCTGTTCGTGTCCCTGCTCCTGATAGCGCAGGATGTTGCCTGTGACGGTGGGCATGTTTCTGGCCATAGCTGTGCTCCCGGAAGATGTGTACCGAACCATCCTGTTACCGAACAGTATAACAGATGTTCGGTAACAGGAGTATACCTCAAAGCGTGCGGCCAGGCATGCGCAATATTACCTACCAAGGGGCCGACGACGAGTCACGCACCGACGAATTGGGACCAGTAGTCCCGCGAACCTTTCCGCCAGCGCCTGGTTGGTCAGCCGATGGCCATCGCATCAAAGCCCATATGGATTATTGCCGAGGACCAGAGCTCGACTTTCTCTGAAATTAGCCATTTCATCGGCGGTGGTGTCCCATAGGGACATGGTGATTTGTACAATTTGAGGGAAAGAACCTGGCATGAAAATCTCTTGAGGTAAGATAGGAGCTAACCAAAGCACTATCTCACTCAGGAGGATGTTCATGCCCTTTCCCGATCCCTTTAGAGAAGTTCTGACGGTCTTTCGACCATGGTTTACTGCCCCGACATGGAGGAAACTGATGACGTTGTTAAGCGGAACGAGGCTTTCGCAAGGACGCCGTCCAGTTGCAGCAGCCCTGCGAGCCAGCGGCAACGAGCAGGCGACCACCTGGAGCTGCTTTCATCAGGTCCTCAACCGAGCACGTTAGTCCCCTTTAGGCAGTGAGTCGCCAGCTCCTTCTGCTCATTGTCGAGACCTTTGTGCCAGCCGGAGCGTGCGTGGATCTGATCCTCTCCCGCTTTTGTGGAGTCTGAGAACAGAAGGAAGAGTTCATCGAGTCGTCCCTGATGGGAAAGATGACGTTCCCACTGCTCAAACAGGGGTGTATGACTTCCCAACCTCATAGGAGGAGGTATTTCCTAACATCGTAGAACCCTGTGAATCGGTTGACCTTTTTTGCGATCGTCCACCTTTTTTTGAAAGGTCACACGATGTTGGGAAACAGGGCCTCTGACGAGGTAGGGAAGTCATACACAGGGGTGCCTGGAGTTGACCTCTGTGCAGAGGAGAGAAACGGACGTAGGCAGATGCTGGATGAGAAGAGAAAGAACAAGACCCGGGATGCAGAAGCAGTCCCGGGTCTGATCGCGGAACCGACCGGAACCGACGGGTTTCGAGCCCTCTGTCACCAATTTGCTCCCTCTTGCTTGCCCCGTCGGGTAAACTGTATCTCAAGGTGCAACACCTTCTGGCAGAAGATGACGTCTGTCAGAGAAGCACTCCTCCTCTTCTCAAGCACCGACGACCAGGTCCGAAACACCCGCGATACGGTCTTCCCGCTTCCCACTGGCCGATGGTGGTGCAGCGTGTGGTGGAGCAGAAGGAACCGCTGCGCACCGTAGCAGCCGCCTCTGGCGTCTCGCACGAAACGATCCGTCGCCTTCTTCTTCATCTTCAGAAGCCGCGTGGACAGCCAGAAGCGTAATGGTACACCTCCTGGTCTGTGTCCCTCAAAGCGGCATGCTCTTTTCGGTGTGCCGATGGAGGGGAGCCACTGTTCCCTTGCTCGGTCTGCCACCATGATCCCGTCGCGTGTGGTAGCGGAGGAACGCCAGGAGCCCGATGCCCTCTAAAGGGATGGTTTGCCCAGCGGATGCGGCATGTTCCTTGTATCTTCCCCGTGAACCATCTGCGAGTGCGGGGATCTGACGGGGAGAGTCAGTTGTGCACTCCTGGTCCCATCGGCACACCACAATCATAGCACAGGAGGGCAGTAGAACAACGGGAGGTACCTGGACAAGGGACGGGAAATGGCGGTAAGCAGGATCACTCGTGGGGTTTGCGCAGGCTCTCCACCTCCACTCCAGGCGGAAGCGGGGTGGTTTCCCATCGCCCAGGACACCACGTGTTCCCGCATCTGGTGACACGAGAACCATCCTCTTCGTGGACGGCCAACACAAGCCTGCAGTGGGCTTTCCAGTCGGAGGTGGCAAGGTCGGACCTCGGCGGGACGCGGCCAAAAGGTGGGAACGTGTGTTGGCTCCTTGGCATATCCCTTCTTAGAAAACGACTGGTTTTTCGAACGGATGTGCCAAGTAGCCAGCACAGCCTCACCCAGACGCTCGCTTTTGCAGCCTGATATGGATAAAGTCTAGC
>MNIY01000088.1 GCA_001919995.1 Ktedonobacter sp. 13_1_20CM_4_53_11 | reverse complement strand
TGGTATCGTTCACATTACGAACAGCGTTTAGCACGCCCTTACCGCCATAGCGGCTCTTATCGCCATCGCGCAACTCCACTGCCTCGTGGACACCGGTTGACGCGCCCGAGGGAACCGCGGCTACTCCACGTTCTCCTCCCACCAGCAGAATCTCAACTTCGATAGTGGGATTACCGCGCGAATCCAGAATTTCGCGCGCGCCTACATCTTCGATCGTGGTCATTCCATTTATGTCATTTGGCATAAAAATAGATCCTCCCTTCTATATCCTTGCGAAAGTATTGTACCTCTTTAGAGGGGATTGGAGCAAGGTTATGCAGCAAACACACAAAAGGGATGCTGTCTCTGCAAGAGCGGTATCCCTTCTGGTATCTATAGCACTTACCCTGTTACCTTTGACAGCGCGTGTGCCAGCTGATCTGTATGCTCAGGCAAACCTACCGTGACGCGCAAAAAATCACGCAGATACGGGTGGCTAAAGTAGCGTAACAAGATACCATGCGATTCAAGTATCGCTCGAACGCGACGGATATCTACGTCCTCGTTGATGACACGTGCCAGGATGAAGTTTCCCTGCGATGGAATGGGCTCCAGATAGGGTTGGCTGGCAAGCACATTGTAGACACGGTCTCGCTCTTGCACAATTTTACGCACGTTGCCAAAAACATAATCCAGGTCATTGAGCGTCTCAATCGCCGCAATATGACCGGCGACATTGACCTCGAAGGGACATTGCGCGCGCCGCATATACGCACCAATCCATTCTGGGAACAGGCCATAGCCAATACGTAGGCCGGCCAATCCCGCCCACTTGCTAAAGGTACGCAGGACCACCAGGTTACTGTATTGCGGGACCAGGTGCGCGTAACCCCGTGGTCGATCAGAAAACTCGACGTAGGCCTCATCGACCACCACAATGCGCCCGGTTTCAAGCAGCGTCAGCACATCAGCTTCAGCGACAGGATTACCGGTGGGATTATTCGGTGAGCACAAGACAATCATTTTTGTTTCTGGCGTCAGCGCCTCCAGTATTCCCTCGACATCTATTTCATAGTCAATTGACCGTGGCACTTCTAATATATAAGCGCCACAAAGTGTCGTGACGGAGGTATAGAGAGAGAAGGTGGGAGGGCAACAGATGATATTATCCCCTGCGGCAAGAAAGATGTGCCAGAGGAGACTGATCACCTCCATACTGCCATGACCTAAGATGATAAAACGACCGTCGAGTCCGGTATAATGGGAAAGAGCAGTTCGCAAAACTGTTGCATTGGTGTCAGGATAATTATTGTACCATCTATGATCGCTTAATGCGCTCAGTACTGACGGGGCCGGACCATAGGGGCTTTCATTGCTATTTAACTTTATTAAACAACTAACGGGTATACCCGTGCGAACGCTGAAGGCTTCTGGCGACTCGCCAGGAACATATTCAGCCATACGGTCCAGTTCCGGGCGTACATGAACTATGCGCGGAGAATACGTGTTCATGAACAGTCCTATTATTTATCTGTATCGGCATCTACATATATTGGTGCCGGCCGGCGAATGAGCGAATTGCGTTGGGTAGATTTACCAGTACCAGGGCCATTGCCAGTACCACTGCTACTATTATGCAACAATCCACTGTTGCCAGTAAAATTCATCCTTTGGGTTGATTGCACCGCTGGCCGTACCTCAGTCTCGGATGTGCGCTCCTCTGAAGGTAACATCATATCCAACCCGCGACGCAGCGTCATCATATCGCGCAGGAAACATGCCACAGCTGAGGCAGCCGAACCTTTTTCTTTAGAGTTTTCAAATCGCCGTACAGTCGCTTCACCCGCATCCTGCGCCGCTTGCGCCATTGGATCAGAGGTCTTAGCAGCATAGGCGTCCTGGAAGATATCTTCCCAACCTGACCACCTGCCGCGCAAGGGCTTCCAACCCAGTTGACTATCGCTAACGGTACGCCATTTCTCTTCGGTGAATTGAATCCAATCGTCAATAAGGCGATCGTAGATCGCCAGCTGCTGGCGGAGGCGCTCCTCTTCATCCGAGGCACGTTGCGGGAACGCTTTTGGTAGACCACCTGTGGTTTGCTGGCTGGCAAACTCATTGCCGCCGGTCTGCTGGAAACCCGCCACCGGCTGACCATTATTGTACATACCGGCAATGCCGCCATACGCGCCAGAAGAAGGCTCGGGATACATCCCTGGCGCGGCGCCAGGGAAAATACCTGACCCCGCCAGGGCCGCGAAATCCGGCGCGACCTTTCCATTCGGCATCCCCAGCATGGGTATCTCTGTGCCGGCCGGTAATTCACCCAGCACATGAATACCACTCGCACCCAGCATGGATAGCCCACCATGCACGCCGCGCAATAAATGTACTGGCAAAAGTGAAATTCACTACCAACCACACTATCCCACGTACGGCCAGCCAGTTAACCAGCCCTATAACGATAATCCAATACCATGTATCCTCGTGTTGTCCCGCCTCTTCAATAAATGTTAGAACGACAGCCACAGTCAAGCTCGGGTCGCGTAATGGATTGATGAAATCAACTATGCGCCAAAACCATCTTCGGTCTATCTTCGCTTTCAATACGAGCTCCTCTCGACCCGCCGCTGGTCCGACAGGACAATAACTTCACAGGTTCTCGATGGGAAATTCTAACATGAGCCCCCTACATGTGCAAGTTTTGTAAACTTTTCGGTAATAATGGGTCATGCTGCTACAAAATACATCCTCACTATTACCCAAAACGTATGGGATCAGGCTCTCAATAGAAACAGGGTACCATAGTACCGTCCACTTAGATATAATTGCGTTGCGCCTCTAACAACTCGTCGATACCCTGCTCTGCCAGCGCGATAATCTTATCCATCGTAGCCCGGCTAAAAACGCCGCCCTCGCCTGTGCCCTGTACCTCAATAAACTCGTGCTGCGCGGTCATTACAACGTTAAAATCGACTTCAGCCCGCGAATCTTCAGCGTAACATAGGTCCAGCAGAATTTCGCCCCCTACAACCCCGGCGCTGGTAGCGGCCACCGCTGTGCGAACTGGATGTACCGCCAGTAAACCACGTTTCATCAGGAGTGAACAGGCGCGATAGAGAGCCACGTAAGCACCGGTGATGGATGCCGTGCGCGTACCTCCATCAGCTTGCAGAACGTCACAATCAACGGTGATCGTGCGCTCACCCAGCACCTGCATATCCACTGCCGCACGCAGGGAACGGCCTATCAAACGCTGAATCTCCTGCGTGCGCCCGCTTATCCTTCCACTACGCTCGCGCGCATTGCGCGTATTGGTCGCACGCGGCAGCATGTCATACTCAGCTGTAACCCAACCCTGTCCTTTTCCCTCTAAAAATGGGGGGACTTTCTCTTCCACGCTGGCAGCGCACAGCACCCGCGTTTTGCCAGTCTCTATCAGCACCGACCCCTCGGCATAATCCAGAAAATCGACGATGAAGTGCACTGGTCGCAACTGGTTGGGTGAGCGTCCATCGATCCTTGCCATAATACAACCCTCTTTCTAATCTATATTTCACACAGTATTGTACTACCTGAGTCTAGAAACGGGGGAAAAACGTATTATACAGTAGAGCGTTTACCTACCAAACCTCTCAAGAATAGTCAAAGGTCAACATGAAATAACATCATTGATACCGGATTGTGATATATAACCCCCAGGTTCATTTTCCCTGACTTTGCCCGAATGTGGTATTATACTAAAGGGTTTTTTGTGCATCGGCATGCGCAATCTTATATGTGCCTGTTTCAGAAGGTACCAATGGATGTTGGCAGGTTCGCGGCGAGACCACCCGGTTACGGTCACGCCAGCTCAAGATGAGAGCAGCACGCGCCTGTTAGAAAGGATAAACCCGTGAAACTGATGCCAACGCAGATGAAGACACAACCTACTTTGGCTCAAGCTCAACCGCAGCAGATACACGCCAACCGTCTTATTATTGCTTCAAATCGTGGCCCCGTCGAATACAATTTGAGCCACGACAAGACCTTGAAACACCGTCGAGGGGCTGGCGGCATGGTTACTGCATTGATAGATGCAGGCAATCGCATGGAAGTAACCTGGGTTGCGATGGCGATGACCGAAGGTGATCGTGTCGCGTTAAAAGAAGCGCAGCAGCAAAACGAGGGATTACTCCTTTCGCCAATACGTGGTCAAAAGATGCAGCTTCGCTATGTCGCTATCCCAAAATCTGCCTACCGGAAACACTACGAAGGTTTTAGCAACCAGGTGCTCTGGTTCTTACAGCACTACCTTTACAATCCCAACGAGGATTCCGCGTTCACCCGCAGAATACAGGATGCCTGGACAAATGGCTACTGTGTCGCTAACCGCGCTATCGCCGATGCCGTAAATGTAGAAATCGAACGTGAGGAGGGCCCCGCTGTTGTCATGCTGCATGATTACCATCTCTACCTGGCACCGGAGATGATCCGTAAAGATCACCCCTCCGTGATCATGCAACAATTCATCCACATCCCCTGGCCCGATATCCGCTGCTGGCATTTCTTGCCCAGCAACATTACACATGCTATCTATAGTGGACTGGTTGGCAACGATATCATTGGCTTCCAGACCGAGCGCGACGCTCGCAACTTCTTAGAAGGCGCGCGTACCTTGCTCGAAGGCGCCGTCGTCGACTTTGAAGAGGGAGCCATCTGGTGGCAGGGGCGCCGCACCCAGGTACGCGCCTATCCCATCTCTATCTCGGTCACCGAGGAACGCCGCGTGGTAGAGAGCGCGGCAGGCAAACGCGCTTCCGAAAAAATCAAGCCACTATTGGGTAAACAAACAATTATGCGTGTGGATCGCATTGAGCCGACCAAGAATATCGTACGCGGCTTCCAGGCGTATGCCCGGCTGCTCGATGAACATCCTGAACTGCTGGGCAAAGTCAATTTCCTGGCGTTCCTCGTGCCCTCGCGCCAGGCCCTGCCAATATATCAGCGATACGACGTGGATGTTCTGAAAATCATTGACGAAATCAATCAAAAGTACGGCTCAGACGAGTGGACCCCCATTCAGGCTTTCCGCGATAATGATCGAACCAGGGCGCTGGCTGCTATGCAATGGTACGACGTGCTCCTGGTGAATCCGATCATCGATGGCATGAACCTGGTGGCTAAAGAAGGCCCGGTTGTCAATCAATGCAAAGGTGTCCTTGTGCTTTCACGCACAGCCGGTGCATTCCAACAACTCGGTAAAGCTTCTATTCCTACCTCGCCCACTGATGTCGCAGAAACAGCACAGGCGCTCTACAAAGCTCTTACGCTGCCAGAAGACGAAAGAGTAGCTAAAGCAAAACAGGCACGGCAGGCCGTTGAACGCTATGACCTCAACATGTGGCTTACCCGCCAGATAAAGGATATCAACGAGCAGCTCGACCGTGCTACCCCCCCTCTTGATACTCCAAAAAACACTGCACCTGCGCTCGCTGCTGGTGTCAGTTAAAAGCTTTTTGTGAAAAAGGCACGCTGCGTCACAGCGTGCCTTTTTTCACATTCGCCTCATCATCTATGACCTTTAGGTAGGTTTTTGACCCTCTGTTTACCACCTCGTATGATACTCGTTAATATGGTTAACAGCGAGGTGTCGTGTATAACAGGAGAAAAAAAATGAGCGAGCAGCAGATACAGAAGGTCAAGGTAAAGCGATTGGCACATGTAGGATTGTGGTCAAGTGATGTAGCCACCCAGGCGCGCTTCTATCGCCAGGTCCTGGGACTCGATCTGCGCAACACTGTAGATAGTTCAACCGACCAGGATATCGACCTGGAGAATGCAAGCGTTTTTCTCTCTCTTGGCGATGAACACCACAGTGTGGGACTGTTTAGCGATACACGGCCCGGCGCGGGCAATGGACGAAACCCCTTCCAGCGTACTCGGCTGCACCACCTGGCTTTCGAACTCGATAACGACGCTGAATTGGCCGCGCTGGCGGCTCGCCTTAACCAGTCGGGCATTGAACTTACGCTTGCAGAACGAGACGGCGATCCCGAGCTCGGTGATACCCTCTGGTTCAGTGATCCCGACGGAAACCGCATTGAAATCTCGGTGACGCCCGACGGCTCCCTGACCAACTCTTCCGTCCTTTCCAGCGGGCGACGGGCGCGGCTCCGCCCTCAAGGCTTGCAACATATCGCGCTACAAACACCACACCTGGAGCAGATGGTCGACTTTTACACCGAAGCCCTGGGATTCGATATCTCTGACTGGTTGCTGCGCGAAAGTGTCTGGCTGCGCTGCAATACTGACCACCACACGATCACCCTTATCCAGGGGAAGATGGATATCGATCACATAGGCTACAGCATCTTCAATGGCCCCGAACTGTTGACATGGGGCGACAACCTGAGCCGCCATCAAACCCCCGTTCTCTGGGGTCCCGGCCGTCATGGCGCTGGCCAGGATCTCTTCTTGCGTATCGCTGACACAGAAGGCGTGCACATCGAACTTTCCGCCGAGCTCCAACAATACTACGACCACGACGTAACAACTCCACCACGCCTCTGGCATACCCGCCCTATGGCACTCAATCTCTGGGGTAGCTTGCCATCCTGGATACACGAGGAAGTCAGGGTCTAGCAGTTCCCAGGGCGATGCGAGCAGTTTCTAGGGCGACCGCGAGGGTCGCCCCTACTATACCACGGCACAGCTCCCGCCCTTACTTCACAACCGTGAAACGGCAAACGTATATAGTAGGGGCGACCCTCGCGGTCGCCCTGGATGTGTACTCGTCGCAGCGAGCAGGCCCTTTTTCCTTAGACCTGCACGACTCCATTCCTCATCAAGCCAACACCATCAATCTCCGTCTCCACCACATCACCCGCCTTGAGAAACTCAGGTGGGTTGTGCGCAAAACCAACGCCACTCGGCGTACCAGTCGCGATGATGTCGCCCGCTTCAAGCGTCATGCCTTTGGAAAGGACGGCGATGATCTGCCGTACTGAGAAAATCATCATGCTCGTATTCGCATCTTGTTTGACCACGCCATTGACGCGCAGGCGGATCGGCAGCTGTTGAGGGTCCGCCACCTCGTCAGCGGTCACAATCCATGGTCCCATCGGACAATAGCCGTCAATGCTTTTCCCCTTAAAAAACTGTTGATGTTGGAACTGCAAGTCGCGAGCACTGACATCATTGAGCACGGTATAGCCAAAAACGTAGTCGAGGGCCTCTTCCTCGCGTATATTTTTGCCCGTCTTGCCAATAATGACGGCCAATTCAGCCTCCCAGTCCACCTGTTCAGAGACAGCCGGGTCAATCACAATATCCCCATAAGGCCCATTCGCCGTGGTAGGCGCCTTGGTGAAAATAACGGCGTGCTCCGGCAAGGAAACTGGACGTCCCTGCGCTGCCGCCGACTCTTTGGCATGATCAATGTAATTCAACCCCAGGCACATAATATTTTTGCGCGGGCGCAGAATGGGTGCTACCAGCTCTATCTTGTCCATGGCATGCACAGCACCAATCGAGGCAAACGTCTTGACTTCACTGAAACGGCGACCGGCCGTTTTGTCAAAAATGGACTGCAGCAGAAGCTTCCACGTCTCGTACTTCTCAATCAGATCCTGCATCTGATCAGGCCCGATAATCGTCAATGCATGCGCGGCAAGGTCGATATCGAGAACTTCGTCGCCCTGGACAAGACCCAGGTGTGGTTTGGGAATGGACGCAGTGGAAAAGCTGACAAATTTCACGGAAAGCCTCCTTTACAATGAGAGCAATAAGATTAGAGTAAGGTAGACCGCATCACCTCAAGCGGTGCTGGCCTGCCCGTCCACAGCGTAAAGGCCAGTGCTCCCTGGTGCAAGAGCATCGACAACCCATTGACTGCGCGCAAGCCAAGAGTGCGAGCCTGGCACAATAGCTGCGACTGTGTAGGATTATAAACCATATCGAAGACAACGGTATCGGGAGCAAAACGCGCCAATACTTCCGCCGGCATGGGGCTGGCATTTTCAGCTTCTTTGTTCCCCTCTTTATCAGCAACGTGCATCCCAACCGGCGTTGCATTGATAATGAGCGATGTGGGATAGGGTATCAGAAATTCCGGGTCGTTCAGGCAGAACACCTGGCAATTGCTCTCCTGCTGCAGCTCCGCCGCTAGCCTCTGTGCGCGTTCCAGCTTGCGATTGACAATAATCAGCCGTTCGACCGACGCATTGACCAGGGCGAAAGCCGCTCCCCGCGCCGCACCTCCCGCCCCCAACAGCACAGCGGTATACCCGGCAAACGAAAAAGCATCCTTCGTGTTCAGCCGGTTATCACCCTGCAAGGCTGCAAGATAGTGTGGTTCACGCAGCTTCCCAACACCCAGTTCTAGCAGAGCATGCAACAGGCCAGGAGCATCGGTGTTATAGCCATAAAGATACTCGTTGCGGTGCACAATAGTATTGACCGCACCGATGCGTGTCGCCAGCGGATCAACCACATCCAACAAAGGCAGCACCGCCTCTTTGTATGGAATAGTGATATTGGCGCCCAAAGACTGCGGTACCAGCAGAGAAGCGACCCGGGCAGGAAGCTCACTCTCGCCTGTCTGCCAGAGTTCATAGCGCGCGGGGATACCACAGGCATCGAAGGCGGCCTGCTGAAACCGCGGTGAATAAGAGTGCGCGACGGGGTCTCCTATAAGACCGACGCGTAAAAATGATTGCTTATCTATGTGTTGCTCAAGCTCCATTGAAATCGAGATGCTCTTTTCTCTGTATCTATATGATACTATACAATAGTCTCTAACTTCACGCATATATGAACGGAGAATACTCTCATGGCAGTTCAACCCCGCCTGGCCTCAGCAGTCATGCTGCTGCGCGATATGACCCCCGGACAAGGAATAGAAGTTTTTATGGTTCGACGAGTCATCCAGAGCGATTTCGCGCCCGATGTCTTCGTCTTCCCCGGCGGCTCGGTCTCCGCCGATGATCGCGCCGCAGAGCAGGCGGAACAGGTCTTTACTCCTGTTGCCCCCGGCAAGGCAGACCCCGAAGGTCGTACCATCCTGGGCAGTGGCACCAGGGCAGCCGCCATCCGCGAACTTTTTGAGGAGGCTGGCGTGCTCCTCGCCTATCGCGGTGAGCAGGTACTGGCAATTGGCGAAGAGGATATAGCCCGTTTTGATAACTATCGCCAGGCATTCAACCAGCGCAATGGCTCTTTGATAGAAATGGCCCGCACCGAAAACTTGCGGTTGGCGACCGACCGCCTCGGGTACTTTGCACACTGGATTACACCCGAGGGGATGCCGAAGCGCTTCGATACTCACTTCTTCATCACTACCGCACCCGCCGAACAACAGGCAGCACACGATCGACTGGAGACCAGTGAAGGTATCTGGATTTCACCAGCCGAGGCCCTGGCCAGCTCCGAACGCGGCGAATTCCCACTCGTCTTCGCCACCATTCACCAGTTGCGCGAACTGGCGGCCTTTCATAGCGTTCAAGAGGCCCTGGAATCTACTACGATGCAACACGTAGCCACCCACGTCCCTATCCTGGAACAGAGAGCCGGGGGTGCACGCGTCTACCTCCCCGGCGATGACGACAACAAATGGGATGTTCCTGAAAATATGACGCGCTCGTAGGTGCGCTACATGCGACGCGCAGTAAGGAGATACTCGATGCAAATCCCTTATACCATCATTCTGGCACCCAACCCTTCGATGATGTCGGGGCCAGGCACCAATACTATTGTCCTTGGCGGCGGAGCCGACGGTGCTATAGTGATCGATCCAGCGGTTGACGATGCCGCCTATCTCGACGCCCTCGTAAAGGAGGGCTCGCAACGGGGCGGTATTCTCCGTATACTCATCACCCATGGACATCCTGACCATATCGGCGGGGCGCTTGCCCTGAAAAAACTGCTCGGTGTCCCAATTTACGCCTTCAGCCGGGAGGGTGTCCCCATGGCCGACGAGGAAATTGGCGATGGCACCGCCTTTCCTGTTGGCGATGACAAGCTCCGTGCCATCCACACACCCGGCCATCGCTTCGACCACCTCTGTTATTTATTAGAAGGGCGCGGGACGCTCTTTGCCGGTGATGTCATCGCGGGCGTCGGCACTGTCGTTATCAACCCACCGGAAGGCGATATGCAGGTCTATCTCGACACACTCAAGCGCCTGCAGCAGATGGACATCACCGAGATAGTTCCTTCACATGGCCCCACCATAAGCGACCCGAAGGCGAAAATCACCGAGTACATCGAGCACCGCTTGCAGCGCGAGCAGCAGGTCTTGATGGCCCTGGAGGAGCTGCCACGCGGCGCAACCATCCCCCAGCTGGTACCATTTATTTATACAGATGTCGACCCGCAGCTCTATCCAATCGCGGCCCGCTCTGTGGAGGCCCATCTGTTGAAATTGGAACACGAAGGTTTAGTAGAAAAATTAGGGGAGGATGGCTGGGCGTTGGTAGAACCAACAGCGTAGGCTCATTAACGAAGTGGCTCCGGCAGCGCGCCTGCCGGAGCCACTTCGAGATCATCTTCTTACCAACAAAGCCAGCGCTGTCACCCCGGCCAATCCCAGGCAAAACCAGCTCGGGATCGGCTGGTGTGCCACCGCCAGTACCACCCCTCCGACCATCTCCGCGCCAAAGAGCAACACCCAGGAGAAGCCGCTCAAACCGCCCTCCCGCTCGTTGTTTCGTTCACCTCTCCCGCGCCCGCGGCGGCGCGACCTGCCGTTGCCCCCATTGCCGTTCATCTTTACCTCTATCTGCCCCGTCTCCAGTTTCGTGATAACCTGTTCCAACGAGCGCGGCAGCGTCAGCAGGATACGCCCCGTCTCCAATACCTGGTTGAAGATATCCTGCAGAGTCTCACCAGCTCCCTCGGCGTCAAGCCCCAGGAACTTGCGCGCGTAAGGCGTCGCAATCTCCACAAAGTTGAAATCTGGCGACAAACCCGTCGTAACGCCGACCAGCACACCAATAGCCCGGCCGGTAAAAGCAAACTGCGCCGGTATCTGGAAAGGCTGCCCATAGAGCATATTCTCTACGTCCTGAGCCACCTCCGGAATATCCATATCGCGGGCCTCTCCCAGCGTCATACCATAATATTGCTCCATCATCAGGGAGACACCGCGTTCCATGGCTGCCATATTCGCCCCCTCGCCAATAAAGCCCAGCTTGTTCAGGGCTCTGACCAGCGCGCGCGAATCCCGGCTTACAAAACTCAAGAAGAGTTCCTTGAGCGACTTCTTCATATTTTTCGTCAGCGAACCGACCATGCCGAAATCGACAAAGGCTATCACAGGCCCTTCGCTCACCGTCACTTTTTTGTCTGCCTTGCCCTCCGGCAGGACAAAGATGTTCCCTGGATGGGGATCCGCGTGGAAAAAGCCCTCGTTAAAGAACTGGTAGAAGTAGGCTCTGACGGTGCGTTTCGCTACTTCAAGACGGCTCACTCCCGCCGCCTCGATAGCAGCATAGTCATTTATCTTGATCCCGTCGATCCACTCTAGCACAAGAACACGCCGTGTTGTATAATCTTCATACACACCAGGGATGTAAATGCTCGGATCATCCTTGAACATTTCCTTGAATCGCTTGGCATTCGCTGTTTCGGTGACATAATCAATTTCCTCGTAGACGGTGCGTTTGAATTCCCTGTAAACGGCCATGAGGTCGATGAATTCACTCGTATCCACGAAGCGGTTGATCACCCAGATGACAAATTTGAGCGTGCTCAAATCCATGCTGACCAGTTGATCGATATTCGGCCGCTGAACTTTTACGGCCACCTCTTCACCAGTCGAGGCGAGAACAGCTTTATGCACCTGGCCAAGCGAGGCAGCGGCAGTACATTTACGCTCTAATACGCTAAATACTTGCTCAACCGGTTTTCCAAGTTCTGTCTCAAGCACCGAAACAACATGACTGAACGGTGCGGGCGGCACTTCGTCCTGTAGTGAGCTCAGCGCGGCCAGCGCCTGCTCCGGTAACAGGTCGGCACGCGAGCTCAGGAATTGACCAAGCTTAATCATCAGCACACCAAGCTTGATGGCTGTGACACGAAAAGCGACAAGTACCTGGACCAGCACGTCGATATTCGGATGAACATCATAGTTACCGCGTTGGCGAGCGCGAAGAACACGACGTCGCTCCCGGTATATGACCCATATCGTCCAGAGAAGTAATCTCGATACCCTGAGAAATCGCACCATTTGCGAAAATCTATTGATACGCACCGTCTTTTTTTGCATAGGAGACAAGACCCTTTTATTAGTTGGAGCTTAGGGGCACGAGCCCGTTGGTCCCTGATGTGAGAAATTGTAAATTGCCTTGCTTAGCTATACCATAGCATAACATGTACGTTAAAACCAGTAAAAGAGTTGAAGTCGAACTGGTTAGAACACAGAGGAGGATCTCTTGAAAGGTTGTAATCGCGCACGAGCAATGCTGCTCAACGACCACCAGTATAGCCTGCTTTTATTGCATGATCGAGCGTCGGCGCCAATACCTAGAGCCCGTTCATTTGAGCTCACCGATGACCATGTGCAGTATGCCCCCGATCGTCCCGCTGACGTAAGACACGTCAAACTGGTTATAACGCTTGACTTCGAGCAAGAAACCGTTAGTGGCACGGTGAGCACCACTTTTTCCGCCCTCTATGAAGAGGTCAAAAGTGTCTCGTTTGATGCAATCGACCTGCAAGTCGAGCGCGTCACGCTGAATGGCGGCAAAGAGCTACCTTTCAGCAATGATGGCAAAAAACTCACTGTGACCCTGGATCGGGCCTACCACCATGGTGAAGAGTTCACCATTGATATACAGTACCATGCGAAACCGCGCACCGGCCTGCATTTTATCAAACCAGCGCCGGAGGATCCAACGCGCCCGGTGCAAGCCTGGACATTTGGACAACCGCGCTACCACAGCTACTGGTTCCCCTGCCATGACGCTCCCAATGATCGCGCCACCACTGAGATCATTGTCACGGTCCCTGCCCATTTCCTGACCGTCGCTAATGGCAACTTGATCAGCGTTACCGATCAAGGCGAGACAAAGACGCATCACTGGCGCCATGATATTCCACATGCCGCGTACCTGATTTCGCTGGTGGTCAGCGACTTCGCAGTCGTCGAAGATTCCTACAATGGGAAACCAGTCAACTACTATGTGCGCCCCGACCGTAAAGACGATGCGCGCTACTACATGGGCAAGACCCCCGAGATGATGCGCTTCTTCGCGGAATATACGGACGTCGATTATCCTTACGATAAGTATGCGCAAACGGTCGTCGAAAATTATACCGGTGCCATGGAACATACCACCGCGACTACCCATAGCTTCTCGCTCCTGATGGATGAGCGTGCTTCCCTTGACTTCGACCTGGTGCCAGTGGTTGCGCATGAGCTGGCACACCAGTGGTTCGGTGACCTCGTGACCTGCCGCGACTGGCCAAATGGTTGGCTGAACGAAGGCTTTGCCACCTACTTTGAGGAGCTTTGGAACGAGTACGACCTTGGCACGGACTACTTTAAGCAATCGATGCTCAATCTCAAAAAAGGCTATCTTGATGAAGATGGAGAGTATCGCCGTCCCATCGTCTACAATGTCTACCACAACGATGGCTTTGAATTGTTTGATGGACACATGTACAACAAAGGCGCCTGGGTCCTGCATATGCTGCGCCACCAACTTGGTGATGCGACGTTCCGGCGCGCTGTCAAAGCATACCTCGAACGGTACCGCGAGCGAGAGGTGATCACCGCGGACCTGGAGCGAACCTTCGAGGAAGTAACCGGGCGCAGCTTGGCACAGTACTTCCAGCAGTGGGTCTACCAGGGGGGCTATCCCGCGTTCGAGGTAAATTATTCCTGGGATGGAGAACATTCCATGGCCAGGTTGAAGATCAAGCAGGCGCAGCAAGTTGACGATCTCACCCCCTGTTTTGTCACACCGGTAGACCTCGCTTTCACCATTCCTGCCACGGACGAGGCCACTAAAGATGAACACACGACGGAGACGCGCACAGTAGCCATGCGCGTGATGTCGGGTGAAGATGGGCAGGTGGAGCAGACCTACTATATTCCCATGGAACGCGAGCCGCTGCTGGTGCGCTTCGATCCAAACGGCTGGCTGCTCAAGACGCTCAAATTAGAGCGTTCCACAAAGATGATGCGTTATCAACTCGCGCACGACCCCGATGTGCTGGGTCGTATCGAGGCCACCGAAGCGCTTGGCGAAGATGGCAGCTCCGAAAGCATAGAGGCTCTTAAGTCAGCCCTGTTCAACGACGCTTTCTGGGGCGTACGCGTAGCTGCGGCCGATGCGCTGGGCGATATCGGCACTGAACGGGCACAGTCTATCCTGCTACAGGGGCTGCAAGAATTTGCGACGCCGGAACTCTCACGGGTCCGCACCGCCATTGCAGCAAACCTTGGCAAGTACCAGGCTCCCCAGCAGGCAGAACTGGCGCAACGGTCCGCACAGGCGCTGTGGGCTCTGCTGGCGCGCGGCGATATCAGCTATATTGTTGAAAGTACGGCGGCGCATTCGCTAGGAAAAACCCGTACTGCCGGCTGTGTCGATCAATTGGAGAAATTGATCGACCGCCCGTCATGGAACAATTCCGTGCAGCGCGGCGTCTTCCGGGGTCTAGGAGAATCGGGTGATGACCGCGCGGTCGATATTACCGTCGCCTATCTTGGCGATGACAACCGCCATATCACACTCCGTTTTGCAGTTGCCGCGGGCATGGGGTCGCTGGCACGCAACCGGCATCTCTACAGCGAAGAAGCGCGCCAGCGCGCTGTAACAGCCCTCTGTAACGCGGTGGAGCACGACCACTGGGAACCGGTGCGTGCCGTCTCATCTCGTGCCCTCAAGTCGCTCGGTGAAAAACGTGCGATCGGCGTCCTGGAGCGTGTTGCCAGCCATGAAACCGAAACCCGGGCGCAGCGCGATATGCGTATGGCCGCCCAGGCCTTGCGCAGCGGTGATAAATCCGATGAACAATTGAAGCAACTGCGTAAAGACCTTGACCAGGTACGCGAGGAGAACCGCAAACTTAAAGAACAATTGGGAGCAATAGAAGCCCGCCTCAAATAATCTTTTTGTGCGGGCTGCGGGGCTGGTAACCTGCGGCCGCCAGCCCCGCAGCCCGCACAAAAATAGTCCTTTTTCTTTGTACCTGCAACATTTTAACGGTTTCAACCGTCATCTATTATAGAGTGCAAGTTTTATATGCTTTGGAAATAAGCCGAAGTATGTTATAGTTTTCTTGACTATGACGTGGGGGTAGGTTATAACCGGAGGGACAATCATCCCACAGCCTCTGATGGCCGAACAAATCGTTCTAAACGAACATAGATGCTGTAATAAATAGACATGAAACCGCGGAGGTGCACCTTGCCAGGAGCGCGAGTGGAAAATTCTCCAAAATTCGCTGACCGAATGCGCGATATCTCCTCATGGCGGGAGGGAGACTTCAGGTCACTGAGTACGCGAGCAAAGAAAAAATATTATAGACGCAAATCTGCTATTGAAGATTATTTTACAAGCAATATCTCCATCGATGAAATCACGCTGCGCAAACATATTTCCTCGGAGCGCCTCCTGCAGCTGGCCGAACAATGTTTGATGCAGGCCGAAGACGGCTCTCCGTGGGGCTTCCGGGCTCTCATGCCAGGCGTAAATGTAATAGATTACGCTGCTCAACCTGCAGCAGAAGCTCCTTCTTCTGGAATATCAGGAGAAGATACACAAAACCTCAATCACGAGACGAAAAGTGATCACGCAGTAAATCCTCCCGCTCCGGAGGTGGCAGCGCCTGCTTCTCCCGACGAAGACAAAGAGATTGAGGACAAAGACTATGATACCGCGAAACGGCTGGCCATTAAACGTTCCCAGCAATCCTTCCAGCATGACGCCGGTACTCCTGAAACACCGCCCACGCCGGCGCTACAAGTAGAGGGTGAAGAGCCTGCCGAATCTGGAGAACCTGCCGCTGAACTGGATGAACCTACTGCCAAATTAGAGCCTCTATCACGAGAGGAAGAAGAACAGGTCGAGGCAACTGCTGAGCTAGATGAGCCCACCGTCAAATTAGAGCCCCTATCACGAGATCAAGCTGCCGTGAGCGAGGAGGCAGCCCTCGCGGCAAATATGGCTACACCTGGCGATGTCGAAGAAAGCGGAGAGGTAGAGCATGTCACCGCGGGACAGGATGGGGACGAGGCGACTGTCGAGCCAGTGCAAATTCCCCTGGAAAACGATGAGACGCTTACAGAGCCAGCATCTTCCGCTGACAGCACGGAAGATGAACGCGTTACGGTACCCACCGATGCCCAGGATGCTATCACCGAGGTAGAGAGAATATTAGTTGAAGAGAAGGACGAAGCCAGGACAGCTCTTTCGGCCCGCGACGGCAGAGGAGAAGGCGCAAAGGAAACGCTGCCTGTCGCCTACGCCCCTACCCATCTTGCGCCTTTGAGCATGCCTGTTTACATCAGGCGCACCGCTTTGGATGGTAAGAGGGCTGTCGCCATACATCGGCGCTTAGTCCATAAACGCTGGATGCGCGACGAGCAGGTCCACACGAAAAAGCGGCGCTCTCTCCAAATTGTCAGCTTCGCGATATTTGCTGCTATCATACTCTTTGGCTTAGTGCCGGTAGGTGCCGGCGTTGCTGCCTATGGCGCATACAACAATATCAGCGGAATTGCCCACGATGGCATCAATCACCTGTTAAAAGTAAAAAGTCTCCTTCCTGTTTCAAAAAGTGATCCTACCGCAGCGCTCAACGAGAAGAATTTAACGCAGGCACAGGTCGAGTTCAAAGCGGCGCAAAGCGACTTCATACAGTTGCAGCAACTGGTAGATCGCACCGATGTGCAGGCGGCAATCACACAATTTGCGCCGCAGTATTCCAATAAACTGGGTATGGGGCAAAAATTAGTACAGGTCGCGTTGGACGTGGCGCGCATGGGAGATGAATTGTGCGGCGTTGCTCTCATTGGCGCGAACATCATTCACGGTTCACCTCTCTCCAGCGGATCAACGAAACCGGTCATCAGCGCCGCGGATGTAGCTGCTATCGACGGCTCGATGGTACATGCTCTCTACTATATCGATGACATACAACAACAAATGAGCCAGGTATCTATCAAAGATATTCCTGTTAGCGATAGCCAGAAAAAGCAACTGGTTTCTGTAGTGAACCTGTTGCCTACGGCGCGAGATACCATAATTCAGGCACAGGGGATGGTTGGTCTTGTTGCTTGGTTATTGGGTGTTGGCCACCAGCGGCGTTTCCTCGTACAGACCATGGACCGGGCAGAGCTGCGGCCGGGCGGTGGTTTTACAGGGCAGTATGGCATCTTGCAGATCCAGGATGGGCGCATGTCTCCCTTTAACCTGACTGATGTCACGCTGATCGACTATGCTGAAAACGGCACAGCGATTGGACGTAATGCCCCCCCAGGATATAGCTGGATGAACTTTGGCAACTGGGGGATACGTGACTCGAATCTGTCAGGCGACTTCCCAACCACTGCTCGCATGACAATGCAGCTCTTCCAGGACGAGGGCGGCGGGCCAGTCGATGGCGATATTGCCTTCACCCCCGCACTGATTAGCCATATCCTCAATGTTATTGGCCCAATCAAGGTGCCAGGATATAACGAGACGATTACCCCGCAGAATCTAGAGGAGCGCCTCCACTATTATCAACAAGATTTCTCGGCTATCGCGCGCGAGAAACAGATCAGTGGGAATTATTCTCACGCTGGTCGTAAAGCCTTTACCTCGACACTCGGTAAATTGCTGCTCGATCGCGTTCGTCATGCAACAATAAAACAGCTCACAGCAATCGTCAAAGGCGCGATCAAAGATATTCAGTCCCGGGACCTGGAAATTTACTTTACCAATCCTGCCGCCGAAGCATGGCTGGCTGAGCATGGCTATAGTGGCTCGATTGATACGTTCACTAAACAGGATGGTTTCATGGTCGTACAGGCGAATATCAGTATCAGCAAAGCGAGCCAGTATGTGCATACGACAGAGCAGGACAACGTGACGCTGGACGCTCAGGGAGGAGCGACGCACAACCTGACCATCACCCTGGACTACCAGCAAAAAGGGCCTGTCTACGGCTTTGACACCTATGCCGATTATATCCGCGTCTACGCTCCCAGGAATGCGCAGCTGACTGGCGGCGATGGCTTTGACACGGGGAAGCCACTCTGCAGTCCCGGTCCCACAAGGACTTCACCGGCGCTTGGGAATACGGGAACAACTGTGCCAACCGGCTGTGGCCAGTATAACTCATTCTTTCCCAGCAACGCTCGCAACTGTCCCGATGGAAACTATTCGCTCGGCATGCGCGGCGGCCTCAATACTCCCTGGGTCATCGACAGCCTCGGCCCTCCCACGGAACTCAATAGCGACCTACCGGGCCGCGCTATGTGGGGTGGCCTTACAGAAACGCCGAAAAACTGCATTTCCACCATATCACTTTCATGGTATGTGCCACATGCTGTGCAAAAAGTGCATGGACAGCCCTCTTATACCATACTTGTACAGAAGCAAAGCGGATTAAGCCCCACTATCGACCTGACCATCGATGCCAGCGCTGTGAATGGGCTGAAGCCATTTAGCTTCAAGGGGGATATCAACGCCGATAGAACATTCAATCTGAGACCCCCTCCAAAGAAAAAATAAGCCACATTCTTATCACCTTTTTGGGTCATTTACAAGATAGACACACTATGTTACACTGCCCATATGGTTTCAGGCCAAAAAGGTGATGTAAACCGCTGTTTTATTTGCCTGGTTGTTCTACAAGGAAGGTGCTCGATGGCTAGCTGGGAAGACGAACTAGCTGTACTATTACGTGAGCTAGGGGTAACGCTGGAAGAACCCAAGACTCACCTGCGACCGACACAAATAAGTGAGGCCGACCACCAACAGGGAGAACATCCCTTACGGGATAAAGATACTTCCAAACGGCAAGCGCAATCCGCTGACAATATAATCTGGGAGAGTGCTAGCCATAGAAATATAGATGAAGATGATGATGCCTGGTTAAGTGACCTGCGTATGATGCGGCGCGAAGTCGAGTCCATCGTGATACAGGTAGTTCGCCTGATGCAGCGCGGGGATATCGACCCGGCCCACTTCTGTCGCCTCGTGCTGCGCTTGAGTGAGGTCACTACCGAAGATTATTGATCGAAACATCGTCATTTCTTTCTTGATATAGCAGAGGGAAGGGAGACGGTCAATGAACCATGACAATACCAACACAGAAACATCTGGGGGGCGCTGGCTGCGTGTAAGCCTGCTCACACTGACCATGGTGGCTCCAATCGTCAACTCGATCATGGATTATTTCCGCAAGCGTGCAGAATTAGACGGCGCATCAACTGCGGACCAGGTTTCGTCACGGCAGCGCCTGGATGAACTGACGTACGCAACTCGCCAGCGTGCTGGCGCGCAAGCGCAGCAGTTACAGAACTGGGCTCAAGATTGGAGTCAGGACCTACGCAAACGCGGCGAAGACCTGGCTGAAGATCTGGCAGCGCAAAGTGGCAAAATTTCTCAAGATCTGCTTGCGCGTGGGAGCAAGGTCACGCGTGATATCACTAAACGTGGAAGTAGGGTTCAACGCGATATCACTAAACGCGGGAGAAAGGTCACGCGGAGGTTAGCTAAACGTAGCAAGAAACTGAGCCACGACCTCACCGAGCGCGGCAACCAGCTGCTGCAACCCAACCGTAAAAGGAACAGTACTTTCTGGACAATCTTTGGTTTCAGCGTCGGTATGGTGATCGCTGCTGTTGTTACCTATCTCTTGATACGCAAACGTCTGGAACGCCAGGCATTAGAGGCAGAGCAGCAATTTGAACTATCACAAGTTCGCAGTGGGGAGCGACAAGGAGAACAAGGAAAGCCCGTAGGTGAAATTGTCTACATGGACAATGAAGGAGCCGTTGTAGCGACTGTAGAGGCCGTTGACCCGGATACAGGTGAGGTCGTGGCGCCTGCCGACGCAGCTTTTGTCGGTGTCGTGGGTACAAAACGCTACTACCCCATCGAGGTAACCCTCGATGACGGTCTGGAGCTTGTCTATTTTGTCTCCGAGGATGAGGCGAGGGCACAAGGATACAGCGTGGCTGAGTAGCGAAATAATGGAGTAAACAGGGATGAATATGGCCTCATGTCGAGTTATCTTCATCCCTGTTTGCTTCATCTATTTTTCTTATACTGCTCTGGTACCCGTCCCTCGGCGAAGCCCTCGTTCACGATGCCACGCTTGACAAGATAATGCAGAAAATCCAATTTCTGCTCTGGTGTCGGTGGCGGCGCGGGTGGTGAATCAAATACTACTTCAGCATTAGCAGAACCGCCTTCTACAGCAGATACAGAAGAATCAATCGACTGTGGCGGCTGCAGGGTGGGTGGTTGCGGGAGTTCAGCCTTATCGGTCGCCGGTGATGGCACTGGTGACGGAGGTGATGACTGTACGACACGCTCTGGCCATTCATCTATGGTTGAGAGACTTGTCTGGCTGCTTTCATTTTGTCCGAGAAAGAGGGGACCGACGCCAGAATGGGGTGTTGCTCCATCACTGGCTGACCATAACATTGACTCCTGTGTGACACCTTTGTTTAAAGAACGCTCTAATCGAGCTTGCTCTTGCTCTGTGGTTTTCTTCCAAGGCCACCACCCGAACAGCTTGCTTAGCCAGCGTCTGATCTCTTGCGTAAGCATTGTATTTTGGCCCTCTTGTAGGAGCGACCTCGACGGCCGTCCATAGCAATCACGCACTCTAAATACAGCGGTTTGTTCAGGTACCAGGTGGAAAAGGTACCGTTGACGAATACAAAAATATAGTAGCACAAGTACATGGAACTCGTCAAACTCACTTGCAATTTTCCGGTTGACGTGCCATAATCAATAGGGACAAGGCCATACAAGATGGTCCTATATATGCCCTCAATTTCGTTCTCTGTCTTTTGTGGATATGCTACTTTAGGTCTTATTCTACTAGCTGTTAGAAATTACTGAAACGAAAAGAAAGGCAGGTGTCGGACATGCAGGAAGATGTGCTTGGGACCCGACGTACCGCCATCTCAGAAACATATGTTACATGTGCACGATGTAATAAGGTAACGCGATTACGCTACGCTCGTGTCATTCAGAGCGATGTGCTTTCAGATAGCAATTCTGAGTTCGAATATCTCTGCCCAGAATGTCAGAAAGCTCTTGCTGATGGAGAAAAAGATTTGCCTATAGTGTGATCGTCTTCCCCCCCCTCTTTACAAGTGCATTCATGACAAAAGGCGAAGGTCAAAGAGCAAAACACCTGTACTTTGTACCTTTTGCCTTTTTCATTAGAAGGATATCTATCCTTCATGTCCTTTGGGATTGGCGGTAGTACAGGTCAACACTCCTGACCATCGTTCCCGTCAATATCCCATTTTATACAGTGAGCAAACCGGGTGGTACATTGTAGAGGTAACAAACCATGCGCATACGTTATCGGTATGTGACGTACCGTTATACAGACGGGTCACAGCAACAGCTGGAGCGTCACTACCGTCAATTATTACATGATGCCTTGCGGCAAAGCCATCAATCCATTCTGCAACGTTCGGCGACGTGGCGCCCCCTGGCTGACATACGCGAGTCAACTGAGATGATGACCATAAAAATTGAACTCGCGGGAGTGAGAGAAGAAGATATCGAAGTAACACTTTATGAAGACGCGCTGGTTGTGAGTGGTGAAAGACAGGATGATCCTGAACGCAGCGAGAACCTGTACTACCATGAAGCACAAATTCGCTACGGGCCATTTCGCGTCGAGGTACTCATTCTCTCCCCCATTGACCGGGAAGGTATACAGGCCCGTTATGAGAATGGTTTCTTATGGGTTGACCTGCCAAAGAAGCTACCAGAAAGCAAGTCAGAACGTGTCCGTATACAACGGAGCATCACAAAAGAATAACCGAAGAAAACCACCAGGTAAATGATAAATAATGTGTTGAGTGAGAAGGTTTTATGAAGAAAAAACAAATTCAACCCACAGCGGAGCACCAGGAACAGCCGGAAGAAGCTACTCCTGCCACCACTCCAGCTGAACAAGATCAGAAAGATGAGAGAAGCGAACGGACCAGGAGAAAAAAACCAGTGGCTGTTCCCTCTTTACAGCAGGATAGTGATTTAGGCTACGAGGGAGTAGAAGATCTCGAATCAGAGTCGCAAAAGCAGAACGATGATGAACGATTGAGTATTCCTGACGTGCTACCAGTGCTACCGCTCAAAGACATCGTCATCTATCCTTTCGCGGTCCAACCGCTTGGTGTAGGTCAGGAGCGCTCAATTCGCCTGATCGATGATGTCATGCGCGGCGATCGCCTGGTTGTGCTGGTAGCGCAAAAATCAGCCGAGACAGAGCAGGCAGGACCCGACGATATCTACAGGATAGGCACCGTCTCGCGTGTTGCTCGTATGATCCGCATGCCCGATGGCACAATCCAGATTATTGTCCAGGGCCTGGAGCGCGTAGATATCGGCGAGTTTACGCAGGAGAAACCGTACCTTGCCGCCCACGTGACGCTCAAACCGGATATGCAGGAAGACGATAAAGAGACAGAGGCTATTAAACGCAACGTCGTCAGCTACTTCCAGCGCCTGGTTGCCCTTGTGCAGAACGTCCCTGAAGGGGTAGCCGCCGCCACGCTCAATCTCGAAGAGCCTCGCCAGGTCGTCTACGTCATAGCCACCTTCATGCAAATGGAGTTGGAACTGCGCCAGAAATTGCTCGAACTCGATTCCGTTCGCGCCAAGCTGGAAAATCTCAGCAGTTATCTTACTCACGAGCTGGAAATATTCGAGCTCGGCAAGAAGATACAGACCAGCGCCCAGGAAGAAATGGGCAAGGTGCAGCGTGAATACCTGCTGCGCGAACAACTCAAAGCCATCCAGCGCGAACTTGGCGAGGAGAGTGAAGAGCAGGCCACCGTCAACGAGTTGCGCCGCAAGATCGACGAAGCGAAGATGCCAGAAGAGGCATTGAAAGAAGCCAATCGTGAGCTCTCACGGCTTGAGAAGTTACCGACCATCTCGCCAGAATACAGTATTATTCGTACGTACATCGAACTGCTGGCCAGCCTGCCATGGTCGAAGAGCACTGGTGAGAAAATCGATGTACCGCATGCGCGAGAGGTGCTTGACCATGATCACTATGACCTGGAAAAGATCAAGGATCGCATCCTGGAGTACCTTGCCGTGCGCCGCTTGAAGGAAGAGCGCGTTGCCGTGCGCCTGAAAGAAGAGGCCGAGGCGGCTGCCAACCACGCTGATAGGGAGGGGCGAACGCCTACACAGCCACTGCAATCAGACGAGGCTACGCGCCAGATCAATCGCGAGCCAATTCTCTGCTTTGTCGGCCCTCCGGGAGTAGGAAAGACCTCGCTTGGCCAGTCAATTGCCCGGGCCCTCGGTCGAAAGTTTGCGCGCATGTCCCTTGGCGGCATTCGCGATGAGGCCGAGATCCGTGGTCATCGCCGCACCTACATAGGAGCAATGCCAGGGCGCATTATCCAGACGCTGCGCCGTGTAGAGGCCAATGACCCGGTGGTTATGCTGGACGAGGTCGATAAAGTTGGAGCCGACTGGCGCGGTGATCCTTCCTCGGCTCTGTTGGAAGTTCTGGACCCTGAACAGAACTATAACTTCCGCGATAACTACCTGGACCTCGCTTTTGACCTGTCCAGGGTGATGTTTATCGCGACAGCCAACGCTCTGGAGCCTATACCGGCGCCTCTACGTGACCGTATGGAAATACTGGAACTCTCTGGCTATACCGAAGAGCAGAAGCTCCATATCGCACGCAACTACCTGCTGCCCAAACAACTCCAGGCCAATGGGCTGAACAAGGATGAGCTAACGGTCGATGATAACGCATTGCGCCGTATTGCGCGTGACTATACGCGCGAGGCAGGTGTCCGTAACCTGGAGCGTGAAATTGGTTCGCTCTGCCGCAAGGTGGCGAAACAGATTGCGGAAGGCCGGGAGACACCCATTGCCGTGACCGCGGATCAGATACCCGAGTATCTCGGGCGGCAGCGCTTCTTCGAGGAAGCTGCCGAGCGCATCGATCGCCCGGGTATCGCAACGGGGCTGGTCTGGACAGCTGTAGGTGGTGAGATCATCTTCATTGAAGCCGCGGCCATGCCAGGCAAGCAGAGCCAGTTAACGCTGACCGGGCAGTTGGGCGACGTAATGAAAGAGTCGGCCATGGCGGCGCTGAGCTACGTGCGCTCCAATGCTATCGCACTCGGCCTCCCTCAGAATGTCTTTGAGGAGCAGAATATCCATATTCACGTACCGGCAGGCGCCATCCCCAAAGATGGGCCATCGGCAGGTGTGACTATGGTCACCGTGCTGGTCTCACTGGCCAGCGGGCGCAAGGTGCGTTCCGACGTGGCTATGACCGGCGAAATCACCTTGCGTGGCAAAGTAATGCCGATCGGTGGCATCAAAGAGAAGGTGCTGGCAGCGTACCGTTCAGGCATCCGTACCGTCATTCTGCCCAAGAAGAACGAGATGGACCTGATGGAAGACCTGCCAAAAGAACTGCGCGATCAGATGCACTTTGTTTTCGCCACCGATATTCGCCAGGTACTCGAGGCCGCGCTCGAACCCGCGAAACGGCAGCAGGAGGCGAAACCCAAAGAGACCGCCAACGGCCACGAACGACCGAAGCGGCGTAAAACGGAGAAAGCCGCTGCCGCCAGCCAGGCATAACACATCGAGCAAACAAGCTGCATGTTGTTGAGCGCAATTCAGCCACATGCAGCCTGGTTGCTCAATGCTTTTGCTTTCACCAGCGCAAGCGCTCCTGTTGTCTCACGAACCACCACGCTCAATGGCTAGAGGAGTAAGAGACCTGGTCTACACCCCTCGACGTCCCACAATGAGGTTGTACACTAAGACAATCACCGCTATCACCAACAGGATATGGATCAGACCGCCTCCGATATGTCCGACGAGCCAACCCAGGAGCCAAAGGATAACAAGAATGACGACCACGGCCCAGAGAATATTGGCTAACGACATGGCTTGTGCTCCTTTCATGAGCCAATGAGAACACGTAGGGAACGGCTCCCCACGAGGGAAGAAAGATTTCATCCCCTCCTCTCATCACGAACGAGAAGCACAATTGGTTTTATTCGACAGGTACGCGATGCGTCTCAGACGTACTCGGACTTTCTGCTATGAGAAGAAGTATACTCATTTCTCCATGGACTCTCTCACTGATCATCTCTCTCCCAGCTCTTCCGAGTTTTTCAAAAGGTTGAAGCGTCTGATGTCCTTGCTCAACCCAAAAATTGTGCAAGATGACCAATTCCCTCCGCTAAGGTTTCGTATCTTTTACCAATTTACATCTCAGTGCCCGGATGGTACACTCTGCTTGTACAACGTTTTTGTGCATATTGGGATCTGGTTCATTCCTTTCGTGAGACCTC
>MNIY01000032.1 GCA_001919995.1 Ktedonobacter sp. 13_1_20CM_4_53_11 | reverse complement strand
GGCGGCTGCCGCGGCTGCTGAGGCGGAAGCGATGGCGGAGGCCAGCAGTGCGCGCACACGCGAGGCGAGTTATGCCGCTCAGCAGGCTGACCAGGTGCTGGAAGAGGTACGTGCCGCTATCGCCAGCGGCGCTTTGAGTGGAGAGGATGCCGATAGGTACCTGCAAAATGCAGAACACGAGGCTACACGCGCTCACGCGCTGCTGGCGGATGCCGAAGCCGCGGAAGAGCGGGCGCTGAATACGGCCATGAATGCAGAGGCGGAGGCGGAAGTTGCTGAAGGCATGGCCCTTGCCGCCAAAGACCAGGCCGAAGAAGGATTTGAGGAACTCCCGGTCTCTACACAACCTCTCACCGATGGCATTGAAGAGCGCCTGCAAGATACATCGCCGGCGGAAAAGGGAGCGCAGTTGGACGGCGATGATGAGCTAGACGATACAGAGGAATTGCCCGCGGTTCCTAAGCAGGAGAGCGAGTAATTATCACGCATGTACGCGCAGTACGAGAAGCTTCCTTTCCCTCCGCTTATCTGCATATATACGAGACGGAGGTGGCGCGGCGCTGGTTCGCACTCCCTCCCGGTATGCGCTTACCGTTGAGCAATGGCGATACCTGCCAACTCCTATTCCCCGGGCATCCTGGCAGCGCCGCGGGGCCAGATGTGCTCGACGCCGTCTTACGCTTCCCCTGGAATGACGTGCCCTGCTCCGGCGCCATCGAATTCCATGTGCGAGCCAGCGATTGGTATATGCACCAGCACCACAGCGACGCCCGTTATACAAGTGTGATCCTGCATGTGGTCCTTGTTTGTGACCATCCATCTCCTGCGCGCGATCTGGGTGGGAGAGCTATTCCCCTGTGCTCTCTCAATGATTTCGCGCCGCCACGCAAAACCTACCTCTCCGCGGTCTGGCCATGCCAGCAAGTCATGCCACAGCTGGACGAGCAGGAGCGCAGTTGTATACTGAAGCAGGCAGGTTTGCTGCGTTTTGAGCAAAAGACACACGCCTTTGTGGAACTCCTGCACAAGAGTTATCCCCACAGCGCATTCAGCGCCTATGATCTCTGCTTGATTACCGCGCTGGCTGAGGGGCTTGGCTATGGGCGCGATCGCGCATTTTTTCGCGCCGCTGGCCAGCGCCTGCTGGGCCTGGAGAGCGACCTGCCGGAGCCGCTGGGACGTACCTTCGATCCCTCACCGCTGGACAGGGGTCGTCTGTACGTACTGCGCGGGCTTGTAGAGCAGTGGCGCGAGCGCAGCGCCTGGCAGACGCTGAGGGAGATAGTGAGCGCTACAACAGTTCAAAAGGGAGCGGAGACCGATGCCGTAATGCACGGTGGACCCGGTGAACTGCCGCCCGTAGGCAAGCAAACCCCAGGGAATGTCAAGCAGACAAGCGATCGACTGCACCAGTTGCGCGCCGTATTTCAAGACCTGGGAACTGCGAGGGCTGATATCCTGATCTGTAACGTCGTGCTGCCCTTCGCCATAGCCGTGGCCTTGATAGAGCATGATACGAAGCTTGCTGAGCAGGCACAGATACTCTATACTGAGCACCCAGGACTCTCCTCGAATCGCATTACCCGCGCGATGTGTGACCAACTGCAGTTGACGCGGGAACCCAGAGGGGCCTGTGAGCAGCAGGGATTGCAACATATTTACCAGCAAACCTGCAAGGATAAACGCTGTAACCTGTGCATGGTGGGAGAGCGAAAGCTATGAGGCAAGAACCAGGAAGCGAGCAAAAAGAGCAAGAGGGTGAACGGCTGGCGCGTTTCCTGGCCCATGCCGGCGTCGCTTCGCGTCGTCATGCCGAAGAACTGATAGCAGCTGGCCGCGTGCAGGTCAATGGGGTGACCGTGACTGTGCAGGGTGCGCGCATCGATCCCGCACGTGACACGGTGAGTGTCGATGGTAAAAAAGTGATGGCGGCCAGCAAATATGTCTACCTGGTGCTGCATAAACCCATGGGTTATGTCAGTACGGCCAGAGACCCGCAGGGCCGACCTACCGTGCTCGATCTCCTGCCTGCGAAAGTGCGCCGCTTCCGCGTCTATCCCGTTGGGCGGCTGGATATCGACACCAGCGGCCTACTGCTGCTGACCAACGATGGGGAGTTTGCTCTTCGCCTCTCGCACCCGCGCTACGCGATGGAGAAGCAGTATCACGTCCTTGTGCAGGGCTGCCCGGAGGAAACGACGCTGGAAGCGCTGCGCAAGGGCGTGGAGATCAGGGAGGACAATGGAGCGATACATCGAACGGCACCCGCGCAAGTCCATCGCTTACGGCGCGTGGGGACGAATTGCTGGCTGGAACTGAGGATCCACGAGGGGCGGAAACGCCAGGTACGGCGCATGCTGGCCGCGGTCGGGCACCGGGTGCTGCAGTTGCAGCGGGTCGGAGTGGGGCCACTGAGGTTAGGAGACCTGGGAGAGGGCAAATGGCGATATTTAAGCGAGGATGAGGTGAGGTCTTTGATATGAGCGTAACAAAAAGTGAAGTGTTGATCATTGGCGGTGGCGTTATGGGTAGCGCGATTGCGTACTACGTGGCGAGGCAGCGGCGGCAGGTACTCGTGGTGGAGCGGTCAGAGGAGGTGGCCAGCGCGCCTGCGGCTTCGTGGGCCAGCGCGGGTGGGGTGCGACGACAGGGACGCCACCCGGCCGAGGCGAAACTGGCTGTTGAAGCCATCGAACGCTGGAGAACGCTGGAAGAGGAGCTTGAAGCCGATGTACAGTATCGCAGAGGAGGAAACCTGTTGCTGGCCGAAACTGATGCGGAGGCCGAGCAGCTTGTTACTTTCGTACAGGAACAGCAGGATCTCGGTTTTACTGATGTGAGGCTGGTGGACCGCCAGGAGGTGACTGCGCTTGTACCGGGTCTCCACGCGGGCGTCGTGGCGGGCAGTTACAGCCCCGGCGACGGACAGGCCGACCCGGCGCTCACTACACACGCCTTCGCCAAGGCAGCTCAGCGCCTTGGCGCAACCTACTGGAAGGGGACCGCTGTACTGGCATTACTGGTAGAGGGTGAGCGGGTCATAGGGGCACGCACCGGGCGTGGCGAGATCCAGGCCGAGCAGGTTGTGCTGGCGGCAGGGGCATGGAGCGATGAACTGGCCGGGACCGTTGGGCTGCGCCTGCCAATTAAAATGGTCGCGCTGCAAATGGTCCTCTCGACGCCAGCGCCACGACAGGTGCTGCAACCGGTGCTAAGCGCGGTCAGTCGCGCGCTTTCTCTCAAACAGGTGAACGATGGCTCGTTCCTGATCGGTGGCGGCTGGCCTGGTGAACCAACCGCTGATCGACGTTCTTATATGCTGCGCGAGGAGAGCGTAAAGGGTAACTGGGAAGCGGCCTGTGCGCTGCTGCCACCGGTAGGACAGCAGCGCATTGCACGGGCGTGGTGCGGCCTTGAAGCGGAGAGCATTGATGGCCTGCCCTTCATTGGGCCCATTATGGGTTTGGACGGATTGACGGTCACCCTTGGTTTCTCTGGGCATGGTTTTGCTCTCGCACCAGCCGTTGGGCGGGCGGTGTCCGAGCAGTTGATTGGACGAGCGGTTCCCGAATTGGACGGATTGAGGGCTGGGAGAATAGAAAGTTTGCAGCAGGATGCGGTTGAAGAGTTTTTAGGGTAGTGGTCAGGAATGAGCCCTTTGTACACAAAACGCTTGCGCGCCAGGCGATAGCAACACCAGAACATACAGGTATACGACAACGTCCTTAGAGACGTATTAGAATCAGACAAAGGCGTTGAAGGCCACATAGTCTAAAGAAAGAGGTAATATTCAGCAATCCCGGAGGAAAACAACGACAATGGCAACTTTTCTACCATCACAGCATCGCACGCAGATAGACAAATTTACTGCTGATGGTAACACTGATATGTTCTACCTGACGCACCGGCCAGTGTCAGTGTACGCTGTTAGAATTGATGGCATGTATAAAAAGACGGGCCACGTAGGCAAGCAATTCTTTTTTCTTGGATATGAAGCTCTCATAGACGAATATACAAAAACTCTTAGTTTTGCTGCGCCACCACCCAATACAGGGAAGCAGGATAACATAGAGATAGTTTACTCATATGTTCCTGTAAACTCAGCGTTGTTTGGAGGGGCCCCATCAGGGCCGCCAGCTTATACAATGTATCCGACACCTGCAGGGGCAACTCCAACTATGCCCGGCAGCGGACCGGCAGTGGGAGCCAGAAGATCTGAAGTTACCGGATGGGAAGAGTCGGACTACCTGGACTACGCCGACTTTGCAAAAGCGGTTGAGGCAGATGAGCCGATTTCTTATGCTCTGTGCCAGTGGTTCATGCGGCAGTCATACGGCAACGTTGACGATGCGTTCACTGAGAGCGACTGGCTTGATTGGTATGAATTTGCTCTAGACCATTGCCCCCGTTTTGCAAAAGAGCAGCCAAAACGGCGACAATGGTCTATTCCATAATGCTCAAATGGTATCTCAAAGAAGGGGAATACTGCGAGCCATTCCGCAATGAAGAAAGCTAGAGGCAGGCATATTCATGTGCCTGGGTCTTCTGCCTCGCTGCCAGGCATGTGACCAGTCCGGGCATAGGCAACGATCTGCCTCCAGGAGTATGTGATGAGCAGGAGAAAGCCAGCGAAACCTGCTCCTATCAGCAGCACGATCACAAGGGCGAAGACTCCCCGTACTGTCTGTATCCCATCCGTCAGCTGTATGTTCGTTACCTGACAGATGACGGCAGACAGGCGGATCGCATCGGTGTTCCCTCCTCCGGCACAGTAGTCTCCGACTGCCATGCCGGCAACTGGCAGGCCAACGACAACTTGTGGAGAGGTCTTTGTAGATAAACCAGCCGAGAGGTTATATGCAGCTAAAGCTCCTGTCGGGAATGGAGCTAGCCTCGTCCAGGGGCAGTTTACCCTACTTTTCACAGTGAGGAATTGCCCTTGCACTTATTTTACACTTTACATACACTTATTTCATAGTGAACAGCTATGATGACAGCGTTTTCTAAATCTCAAGGTCGTGAAGTCCCTTTCTAAGGGTATTTATGCCCTATGACTGTTCAGTATCGGTATGATACTATAGAATCAACCTCTAACATGGGGGGGGCATGCACTCAAATTCACAAGCTGCGGCAGCTTGAACGACAATTTCTTGCTTCTGGAGGAACTATGCGTATTCTCATACTGGGAGGCGACGGCTACCTCGGCTGGCCCCAGTCACTCTACCTTTCCGGCAAAGGGCATAATGTCATCATCTTCGACAATTTCATGCGCAGGCACTTCGACCTTGAACGCGGCTTCCATAGCTTGCTTCCCATCTACACGGCACATGAACGTATCGCCGCCTGGAAAGAAGTCTCTGGACGGCAGATTCAGCTATGTATTGGCGATACGATGGACTATGAAGCGCTTGCCACAGTTTTTCGAACATTTCAACCGGAGGCCGTCGTTCACTTTGCCGAACAGCGTTCCGCCCCCTATTCCATGATTGATCGCAAGCATGCCGTTTTCACGCAAACAAACAATGTTATTGGGACGCTTAACGTCCTGTACGCCATGAAAGAATTTGCTCCTGACTGCCATCTTGTGAAATTGGGTACGATGGGGGAATATGGCACCCCAAATATCGACATCGAAGAAGGCTTTATCGAGATCCACCACAAGGGCCGGAGCGATGTCTTGCCCTATCCTAAACAACCAGGATCATTTTATCATTTGTGCTACGATGACCAAACCGAAGTATTAACACGCGATGGGTGGAAGCTCTTCAAAGATCTCACTGATGATGACGAAGTAGCTACAAGGCAACTCGACTATCCTCAAATTGTTTATACCAAACCGATCGCACACACGGCATATCTGTACGAGGGGCCTATGTACTGCCTGGAGCAACGCCGTGTTGATCTCTGTGTAACACCTAATCATCGGATGGTAACTTCGTATAAACGTCGCGACGGAAGCGAAAAGATGCGATTTGAAGAGGCAAAAGATATCCTGGGTAAGTATAATCGCTACCACCTGAAATCCGAATGGGAAGGGGAGGAACGGGAAATTTTCATCTTACCAGGCTATTATTGGCTTGGAGAGAATGTACCTCCTATACCACCCATTGAGCTACCAATGGATGACTGGCTCAAATTCCTTGGATGGTACATTGCTGAGGGCAATGTAGACGGTAAGTGGCGTAAAAGAGCGCCAAATCGCATCATCATTCTTCAGAAAATAGGTTCCGGGTCTGAAGAGGTACATGCCGTTTTCGAGAACATGTCGAATGCTCTGGGATGCACACATAGTGTATACCTGATTAAAGGCCGAGACCATGAAGCACACTACCTGTTCTGCACACAACTGGCGGTTTACCTCGCTCAACTTGGCAAAAGTTTGGTAAAACGCATACCACGCGAGTTATTACACTTATCGAAACGGCAACTGTGGATTCTTTTCAATGCAATGATGTCAGGCGATGGTATGTGGTCGGACCGCGACAAGCAATATGGTCGTTATTACACATCCTCCAAACAGCTTGCTGATGATGTACAAGAGTTAGCCATCAAACTGGGGTTTTCTGCTAACATCAGTCATCAAGATCGAGTAGAGGGTGCAGGATGGACACGAGCAAGGGAGTACCGGGTAAATCTCACGAAAACAACGCTGTTTCAGGTCAACCAGCAACCAGATGATCCTAATGACTGGATAGAAGATTACGCTGGCATGGTGTATTGCTGTGAAGTTCCAGGGGATGGCATCATTCTTGTCAGGCGCAATGGCAAACCTATCTGGTGTGGGAACTCCAAAGTCCATGACAGTCACAACATTATGTTCTGTTGCAAAATCTGGGGGTTACGCGCCACCGACTTGAATCAGGGCGTCGTCTATGGCGTTGAGACCGATGAAACTCTACAGGACGCGCGCCTGGCAACCCGTTTTGACTACGATCAGATCTATGGCACTGCCCTCAACCGTTTTTGCGTCCAGGCTGCAGTGGAGAATCCCCTCACCGTTTACGGTAAAGGGCATCAAATTCGTGGTTATATCAACTTGAGAGATACCATCAGGTGCATCGAACTAGCCATTTCAACACCACCAGGAGAAGGTGAGTACCGGGTATTTAACCAGATCACCGAGCAATTTTCCCTTATTGAACTGGCAGAAGCGGTTGTCAGGGAGAGCAAGCATTTCGGCTTAGAGGCTCAGATCAAACATCTTCCAAACCCTCGCGTTGAAGCAGAGCAACACTACTACAATGCCACTCATATCAGGCTCATTGAGCTGGGACTTGAGCCGCATCTCTTGAACGGGTCCGTACTGGAATCGCTAATCGGGCTTGCCATCAAGCATCGCGAGCAGATTGACAGGAGCCTGATCATACCTACCGTCAACTGGCGCACCACGAAGAACGAGGTTTCTCAAACCGATTACTAGCAATTGCATATCTTCTCAAGAAAGTAGCTGACCAATGATCGGGCCAATATGCTGGTTTGCCTGCGTATTCCAGCTTTTGTAAGCTCGAATGCTGTCCTCCTTTGCTGTGATCATGCCCGGGTTGCTTGCTAACTTGATAAGCAGTTCATTCTGAGCGCCTGTTTCCAGGCAAACCCACCCCAGGTTGTGCTGCTCGATGAATTGAAGGTTGGGAGTTTCCTGGCCTGGAATAAAAGCCGTGATGAGAAACGGTTTCTCGAGCATGAAAGCTTCGGAAATAAAGCTCGCCCCTGCCTTACCGGCTATCACATCTGCAGCAGCCATATAAGGGGCGATGGCCTCAGTAAAAGGCAGGGCTCGTATTCGCTCAATGCCTGCATAACGGGTCGCCAGGCTCTTATTATTGCCGACCGCCAGGATAATTTGCACTGGCATACCCGTACTCAGCAGGCTCTTAATAGTCCGATCAACTCCGGCAGACCCTTTTGCACCTCCCTGAAGAAAGATTGTAAATATCGCAGGGTCAAAATCCAGGGCCGCGAGCGTTTCACTCTTCCTGCCTGGAGAGACTTCTAAAAACTGGCGTCGCACTGGCCTTCCAGTAAGGTGCAGGTGGTTTTTCTCGATACCCTGGTCCAGGGCCTGGGAAAAAATTTCGCGTGTCGGAGCAAGGTAGGCATCGGCCTGTTTCTCGGTAAACCATGTCATATGCAGCCGCCCCAGGTCGGTGAGCTGAAAGACGAGCGGGACACGTTCTCGTCGACGTTCATTGACACGAGCAGTCGCATAGGATAACAGCGCATGTGTCGTTATGATCAGCGCAGGCTGGACACGCTCTATCACGCAGTGTAATCGCCTGAAGCTCAACAATGTAAGTACACGGTGTAGCCCTGACGAGGCGGTTTCGTTGTTGGTGAAGGTAAATTGCCGCTCTAAAAATTTCAAAGAATGCCGGCTGACTGACGCGTACCAGCGATCGACAAGAACGGGCTGTGGATCCACAATTGCTACTTCGCAGGTTGTCCCAAGTATATCCTTCAGCGATTGCGCGAGGTTCAGGTGTCCACCGCCGGTGTGAGTGGTAAGTATCAAAATGGTAGGCTTCGATGCTTTCATTACAGCGCCCTAATCAGAAATGGGCAAAGGGCCGGTATCCTGCTTGACTATACTTTCTATCGGTGAGAGTATGTCTTTAGCCTCTGCTTCAGCCGTTCTAGTGCGTCTGCGCTGGCGTATCATGCGCACAAGCACGAAGGAGAGAATAACGGCCGTCAGGAAGGCGAGGAAAAAACCTGAGAAAGCCCCAAAAAGGCCTGCTGCTTCCTCCCAGCTTGCTGCAAAGATGTAACCCAGGCCGAGAGAAATGATCGCTCCAAGTATTTGACCACTCACATCCCAGAACAGAAAGTTAGGGTATGGATATTGTTCCAGCCCTGCAAGGAGGTTTATCGGGCCACCAAGCGCAACGATCAGAAAGCGGGTAAGAAAGATTGCTAATGATGTCCTACGCCTGAAGTAGATTCGCGCGCGCTCCAGAGCTTGCGGCGAGATCCAACGAAAACGCTTTTGTCGCTCAAACCACGCTAGTAGAGGTATCCCCACGCGACGGCCAATGAAATAGGTAAGATTGTCTCCCATCACGGCTGCACTCAGAGCAACCGGAAACAGGATGATGATGTTGAGGTCTCCGAAAGCAGCAAATGCTCCCGCGGCAAAAAGGAGGAGAGAGCCAGAGATGGGAGCGCCGGCTGCTGCGACGAAAATGATCAACCAGAGCGCCAGATACCCATATTGCTGCACCGCGCTGATAAAAAAAGCGTTCAACGTACTGTCCTTCCTGGTGAAAGAGGTTTTCTGGCGGACAGATGCGTACGCGTTGACATTGAAATGCGACGATGTCCCTTACGGTAGGTCAAAATGGCACGTTGTACGGTATGTATTACCCGATCCACAGGTTGCCGCTTGTGACTGGCAATCTCATAGAGCGTCTCATGAAGGTGCACAGGGGTGCTGGTAACATCTAGTGAGCTGTTCACGTAGTCTTCGGGAACGCGATAGATAAGAGAGATCGCATGAGTGGTCATCCAGGGGCGGACAGTACTCACGTCTCCTGACCTGGCATCACTATACTGCACCTGGAGATTTCGCATTGCTCCAAAGGTATCTACAACCTTTACTATTGTAAAACCCATTGCGAGTAGCAACAGAACGCATAAAATGCCGAGCTTCGCGCGTTCGTTCACTGTGTCTTATTCCTACTGGCGATTTCTTTTGCTATAGAAAAAGCTCTGAAAAAGGTTTCAAAAAGAGATAGTTTGCATACTATTTTATGTAGCTTATCACATTAGCAAGCAGGCCGTATGAGAAATTTCTCATATTCTTAAAGAGGAATGGTCGAGTCACACAAAAGATCGATGAATCGTAATAACTATGTCCATTCCCTTCCTCTCTATGAGCAACGGATGACGTATCGCGGCAGATGGGAGTCGCAGTTTGACAGCTGATCATCTGGTTCCCGTGTCTTGAGTAACCCCTGGAACCGGTAGCTTTTACACGAAGAGGGAGTGGTTTGGGCCAGAGAGATGGATCGTTACTTGATTGCAGCAGCAACATAGGGTTGTTGACTGAGAATCTTTTAGCATTGATGAAGATACTGTTCGCAGAGGGACGGATCTTCGATCGTACAGAGCTTGAAAGGAAGAAAATATGACCGAAAAAGACCTATTGATCTCCTGGCTGAACGATGCCCATGGGATGGAGAATGCGCTCATCCAGGTTCTGGAGCACCAGGTCAAGGATGCGCAGGACTTTCCGCACGTGCAAGCAAAGCTTGAGCAGCACCTGGAGCAAACCCGACGGCATGCCGAGATGGTGAAGGGCTGCATCGAGACGCTTGGTGGCAAAACTTCCACGATCAAGACGGGCATGGCTACGCTCTTCGGCCAGATGCAGGCCATCTCAACGGGCCCAGCAAAGGAC